>NZ_JHZY01000005.1 GCF_000687915.1 Leeuwenhoekiella sp. MAR_2009_132 | reverse complement strand
TCACTTAATCGATTAATATATTGTGCCACCCAACTTAATACGTTCATTACCCTATTTCTGAATAATTTTAGAACGGGGCTTATTATATTAATAGAGTATTATTGGTTCTTCTTTTAAAGTAGGTTCTGATATTATCTCAAAATAAATTATAAAATTATTTACAATAGTTCTAAAACGCTAAAGTAATTTTTTACGTATATCTACAACTTAACCTACTATGAATAATAAAACTTCAGTTTTTGATAACTTTTTGTGTTAGCAAATCTACCTCGCTTAATTCTGATTTCCGTATTTATGATGTTTAGCAGCATTTTTTACGCCCAGAATGCCTTATCTGAGGGGCCGGGACAATCTTCTAGTTTATTAACGATTGAATATACTCGTCAAGAAGGTATAGGTATAACTGCAAAACAGATAGATTATTTTGTAAATTGAAAATTCTACTGCAAAAGTTGAAAATTTAAGTTTATCAGCAAAATCTATTACGTGTAATGAAGATAGTCTCCCAAGTTCAAGTGTTGAGTTTGAATTATTGTCATTAGAAGGAGTTTCTATATCTAAAATTGATATCGCTGCGGGCTCTAATGCTGAGTTTATTTTAAGAACTATCAAGAAAGATAATATACAAAATAGCTCTTGGAGTTGTGTGGAAGTTATTGCTACACCACAAGGGTCAAACGCCGATGCGGCATCAGTGATTATAAAACAACTTAATCCGAACGCATCAAACTTCAAATAAAACCTTATGAAAATAAAATTACTCTCTCCCTTTTAGGGTTTCTTATTGTTGGTGGGATTTTTACTGGGCAGGCTCAGCTTAAGAACTCATTTGATGTGCGTTATTCTGAAACATTGCGTGGTAATTTTACTACCATTGCCAATAATAACATGTCTAGAACTGCTACTTCAGCTTATACAGGTGAAGATGGCAATCATAACTTTCAAGATAATGTTTATGTAGATATAGATTCAGATGTGACTACTTTTAACTCGAGTAGTGCGTCTCTAAGTTCTGTGGGTACTGGATCTTGTGTGTCTATACGCAAGGTCTATTTGTACTGGACAGCAGGAGATAAGGAGCCTGGAGATAGAAATTCTTCAGATAATCAACCTAATTGGAATTACAATCAGGTAAAACTAAAGTTACCAAGACAAACAGCATATACAACGGTAACTGCTGATGAAGTTTTGTATAGAGGTCGTACTGAGCATTTTTCTAATGATCCTTATGCTTGTGTAAAAGATATTACATCACTGGTTCAAGGTATTGGCGATTATACTGGTAGTTATACTGTGGCAAACGTCGAAGCCAAAACCGGAACGATCATAGGTCATCAAGGTGCTAATGGTGGCGATATTATTGGAGCTTCTGCCGGATGGCAGATTGTTGTCGTTTATGAAAACACCAATCTTCCTGCAAGAAATGTGACCATATTTGATGGTTTTGCTAATGTTACTCGTAATAATGGAGAGAATAATTACGATATACGTGTTGAAGGTTTTAGAACTATTCCTGTTGGGCGGTAAATGCTGATGTTGTATTTGGAGCTTTAGAAGGTGATCGTGATTTAACTGGAGATAGATTGCAAATTAGAAATGCTTCTAATTCTTATACAGATATAAGTACAGCACTAAGACCTGAAGATAACTTTTTTAATAGTAAAATTACCAGATATGGTCAGGATGTTACTAATAGAGTTCCTGCAAGTACAAATACATTAGGTTTTGATGCAGGTGTTTTTACACTTAATAATCCTAATAATAGTCTACTAGGTAATGATCAGACAAGTACGATTTTAAGATTAACTTCTACTCAGGAGACATACAGTTTATATATGGTGGGTCTCGCTGTTGAAGTGTATGAGCCAGAGCTTTCTCCTTTATTATTGACCACAAATTTAGGAGCTCAAAATGAATTAATTATTGATCAGACCGTTCGTGCAACTTTTCAGGTGAAGAACTTTGGTAATGACGATATGAAAAATTTATCAATTTCATATGTAGTACCTTCCTCTGTAAATTATGTGCCCAATGCAAGTCTTCTTCCAGCTGGCGTAACTGTTAATTATGTAGCAGGAACAAGAACGCTAAATTTTGGATTTGCAGATAATATAGTTGAAGTGGGTGATGCTGTTCTTTCTGTTGGTTTTGATTTGAAAGCATCTTCAGATTGTTCTCTAGCTGGAACTCAATTTAATCTACAATTAAATGCTAACTATAGAGGTGTAAAAAATACCACTCAAAAAACAACACTTTCATCTTCAGCATTATCAGGTGCGTGTCCTGTAGGAAACTTACAGCCATCACGTATTACTCTTGTTGCGAGTGGGGCGTGTAAGCCAACTGCGGTAAATGATAGTGCAAGTACACAAGTTGATAGTCCTTTAAATATTGACGTTGTTATCAATGATAATTTTGGTGGTGATGGTCCTGCCTCTCAGGCTATTGTGGTTGCTAGCAATCCTTCAAATGGTACAGCGGTTGTAGATACTAATGGTACACCTAATGATCCTACTGATGATACTATTTTATATACACCAGCTTTAGGATATGTGGGTTCAGATTCTTTCACATATACAATAAAAGATGCAAATGGTGATACGAGTACAGCTACTGTTGACGTTACAGTATCTAATGTAATCGTTACTCCCCCGGGTCAGCGTAATTGTGATTGTGCTCCATTTTATCAAAATTCTAATTTTGTAAATCCGGTTAAAATATCTGGGACTAATCTTCAGCCGGGTGCTGTTTATAGGTTCTCAAATGTATTTACAGATAGTCCTTCTCCTATAGATGCACTTGTAAAAATCGTTAAATTTAATAACGGTGCTTCTTTATTAAATATAGATGTAGCTGGACAAGGTGTGCCTGCAAACTTTCAGCCACAAATTAAGAGTTCTACAAATGGAGATCAAAGTGTGGAATTTGAAATCACATTTGTAACTGGTGGAGGGAATTATGGAAATGAGGTGGTTATTTCATTTTTTGGAACCCCATTTGATATTGATGGTGATAGTCAGAGAACCCGTGAGTATGCAGAGTTAAGTTTGCCTGATGCGTATTACCAATCGGCAGATACTCGGATTTCTATTCAAAGAAAAATAGGTTCTGTACGCGGTACAGCTATTAATCCTACTACTGCACCTGGAGGGGATATTTCTTCAGATGCTCGTTATACTTTTAGTAATTATTGGGAGGGCAAATCAAAACTTAATTATACAATAGGTAAAGAAAACGGTAATAGCGACAGGTATTATTCACTAGCTCTCAAAAATGCTAATTATGCAAATCCGCAATCTACTATAGTAACAGCTCCTGTTATCTGTGGTAATGTTTCTGATGAAGGTGGAGATCCTTTGAGAGGTGTAAAAGTAAATATTACTGGTACAGATGGAAGTTCTGCTACCTTGAGTACTGATATAAATGGTAACTATAGATATCAAACTTCAATACCTTCAGCATTAGTAGATGTAACATATACGATTACTGAAACAGATCTTGAAAATTATGTAAGTATTAGTGATGCTGATGGTGGGCCTGATTTTAATAAAATTACTAGAGTTGTAAATTTAATGTCAACTTGTCAGAATAATTTTGTTGATGATGGAAGGCCTTTGGCTCAGGATGATGCGGCTCAGGCAAGTCCTTTAAGACCTATTCAACCGGTTAACATTAGAGTTCTTGAGAATGATATTTTTGGCCCTGATGGTCCATCAACAGGAACTATAACAATTGTATCTCAACCAGCAGTAGGTTCTGCAGTTGTTAATAACTCAGGTACTCCTAATGATCCAACAGATGATTTTATTACTTATAATCCTCCATTACTTAATTTAGTACCTGTTCAATTAACCTATCAGATTTGTGATTCAGATGGTGATTGTGATACAGCAGTTGTTCGTATAGGAATTTTAGATGATTCACCAAGGGCTCAAGATGATCAATATACAGTTTCTGAAGATTCTCAAAATAATCCTCTTACTGTACTAGTAAATGATGATTTTGGTAATGATGGACCTGGCAGTTTATCTGTAGTTTCTGGCCCATCAAATGGAACATTGACTCCAAATAATAATGGTACTCCGGGAGATTTAAGTGATGACTTTTTCACGTATACTCCTAATGCAGATTATTTTGGGAATGACTTATTTACATATCAAATTTGTGACGCAGATTCTCCAATTTCTGATAGAGAATGTTCAACGGCAACTGTTAGAATTTTAGTTGCTGCAGATCCTACTTTATCGGTTCAGCCTGTACAGGTAGTTGAAGGACAGCCTCTTCAATTTGTTTTTACTATAAGTGATGTTTCTACAGAAGATGTAGTGATACAAGTAAATACTTCTGATGTTTCTGCGACTGCGGGATTAGATTATACAGCAGCAGTTAATCAGATTATTACAATTCCTGCGGGTCAATTGACAGCTAATTATGTTGTAAATTCTTTAGAGGATATAATATATGAGAACTCTGAAGTTTTCAACATTCAAGGAAGTGTTCAAACTAATAATACAAGAAATTTAACGGTTTCAACTACCGGAACAATCACCGACAATGACGGTGCAGCACCAACTATTACTATTGCAGATGTAACAGTAGCAGAAGGAGTAGATGCAGTCTTTGTAGTGACTTTAGATAAACCAAGTTATGAGGATATCGTAGTAGACATCACCTTTGCTGATGGTACTGCAACCAATCCTGAGGATTATACAGACGGAACACCGCTACAGGTAACAATCCCTGCGGGACAGACTACCAGCGGACCAATCACGTTCCCAACAGTAGACGATGCTTTATTTGAAGTAAACGAAAACTTTACGGTAACGGGAACAGTAGCTAGTGGAACTACAGCAGCTCCAAATGCAACCGGAACTGGAACAATCACCGACAATGACGGTGCAGCACCAACTATTACTATTGCAGATGTAACAGTAGCAGAAGGAGCAGATGCAGTCTTTGTAGTGACTTTAGATAAGCCAAGTTATGAGGATATCGTAGTAGACATCACCTTTGCTGATGGTACTGCAACCAATCCTGAAGATTATACAGATGGAACACCGCTACAGGTAACAATCCCAGCGGGACAGACTACCAGTGGACCAATCACGTTCCCAACAGTAGACGATGCTTTATTTGAAGTAAACGAAAACTTTACGGTAACGGGAACAGTAGCTAGTGGAACTACAGCAGCTCCAAGTGCAACTGGAACCGGAACAATCACCGACAACGACGGTGCAGCACCAACTATTACTATTGCAGATGTAACAGTAGCAGAAGGAGTAGATGCAGTCTTTGTAGTGACTTTAGATAAACCAAGTTATGAGGATATCGTAGTAGACATCACCTTTGCTGATGGTACTGCAACCAATCCTGAGGATTATACAGACGGAACACCGCTACAGGTAACAATCCCAGCGGGACAGACTACCAGTGGACCAATCACGTTCCCAACAGTAGACGATGCTTTATTTGAAGTAGCCGAAAACTTTACGGTAACGGGAACAGTAGCTAGTGGAACTACAGCAGCTCCAAATGCAACCGGAACTGGAACAATCACCGACAATGACGGTGCAGCACCAACTATTACTATTGCAGATGTAACAGTAGCAGAAGGAGTAGATGCAGTCTTTGTAGTGACTTTAGATAAACCAAGTTATGAGGATATCGTAGTAGACATCACCTTTGCTGATGGTACTGCAACCAATCCTGAGGATTATACAGACGGAACACCGCTACAGGTAACAATCCCTGCGGGACAGACTACCAGTGGACCAATCACGTTCCCAACAGTAGACGATGCTTTATTTGAAGTAGACGAAAACTTTACGGTAACGGGAACAGTAGCTAGTGGAACTACAGCAGCTCCAGGTGCAACCGGAACCGGAACAATCACCGACAATGACGGTGCAGCACCAACTATTACTATTGCAGATGTAACAGTAGCAGAAGGAGTAGATGCAGTCTTTGTAGTGACTTTAGATAAACCAAGTTATGAGGATATCGTAGTAGACATCACCTTTGCTGATGGTACTGCAACCAATCCTGAGGATTATACAGACGGAACACCGCTACAGGTAACAATCCCTGCGGGACAGACTACCAGTGGACCAATCACGTTCCCAACAGTAGACGATGCTTTATTTGAAGTAGCCGAAAACTTTACGGTAACGGGAACAGTAGCTAGTGGAACTACAGCAGCTCCAAATGCAACCGGAACTGGAACAATCACCGACAATGACGGCGCAGCACCAACCATTACTATTGCAGATGTAACAGTAGCAGAAGGAGTAGATGCAGTCTTTGTAGTGACTTTAGATAAACCAAGTTATGAGGATATCGTAGTAGACATCACCTTTGCTGATGGTACTGCAACCAATCCTGAGGATTATACAGACGGAACACCGCTACAGGTAACAATCCCTGCGGGACAGACTACCAGCGGACCAATCACGTTCCCAACAGTAGACGATGCTTTATTTGAAGTAGCCGAAAACTTTACGGTAACGGGAACAGTAGCTAGTGGAACTACAGCAGCTCCAAATGCAACCGGAACTGGAACAATCACCGACAATGACGGTGCAGCACCAACCATTACTATTGCAGATGTAACAGTAGCAGAAGGAGCAGATGCAGTCTTTGTAGTGACTTTAGATAAGCCAAGTTATGAGGATATCGTAGTAGACATCACCTTTGCTGATGGTACTGCAACCAATCCTGAAGATTATACAGATGGAACACCGCTACAGGTAACAATCCCAGCGGGACAGACTACCAGTGGACCAATCACGTTCCCAACAGTAGACGATGCTTTATTTGAAGTAAACGAAAACTTTACGGTAACGGGAACAGTAGCTAGTGGAACTACAGCAGCTCCAAGTGCAACCGGAACCGGAACAATCACCGACAATGACGGTGCAGCACCAACTATTACTATTGCAGATGTAACAGTAGCAGAAGGAGTAGATGCAGTCTTTGTAGTGACTTTAGATAAACCAAGTTATGAGGATATCGTAGTAGACATCACCTTTGCTGATGGTACTGCAACCAATCCTGAGGATTATACAGACGGAACACCGCTACAGGTAACAATCCCAGCGGGACAGACTACCAGCGGACCAATCACGTTCCCAACAGTAGACGATGCTTTATTTGAAGTAAACGAAAACTTTACGGTAACGGGAACAGTAGCTAGTGGAACTACAGCAGCTCCAAGTGCAACTGGAACCGGAACAATCACCGACAACGACGGTGCAGCACCAACTATTACTATTGCAGATGTAACAGTAGCAGAAGGAGTAGATGCAGTCTTTGTAGTGACTTTAGATAAACCAAGTTATGAGGATATCGTAGTAGACATCACCTTTGCTGATGGTACTGCAACCAATCCTGAGGATTATACAGATGGAACACCGCTACAGGTAACAATCCCAGCGGGACAGACTACCAGTGGACCAATCACGTTCCCAACAGTAGACGATGCTTTATTTGAAGTAGCCGAAAACTTTACGGTAACGGGAACAGTAGCTAGTGGAACTACAGCAGCTCCAAATGCAACCGGAACTGGAACAATCACCGACAATGACGGCGCAGCACCAACCATTACTATTGCAGATGTAACAGTAGCAGAAGGAGTAGATGCAGTCTTTGTAGTGACTTTAGATAAACCAAGTTATGAGGATATCGTAGTAGACATCACCTTTGCTGATGGTACTGCAACCAATCCTGAGGATTATACAGATGGAACACCACTACAGGTAACAATCCCTGCGGGACAGACTACCAGTGGACCAATCACGTTCCCAACAGTAGACGATGCTTTATTTGAAGTAGCCGAAAACTTTACGGTAACGGGAACAGTAGCTAGTGGAACTACAGCAGCTCCAGGTGCAACCGGAACCGGAACAATCACCGACAATGACGGCGCAGCACCAACCATTACTATTGCAGATGTAACAGTAGCAGAAGGAGTAGATGCAGTCTTTGTAGTGACTTTAGATAAACCAAGTTATGAGGATATCGTAGTAGACATCACCTTTGCTGATGGTACTGCAACCAATCCTGAAGATTATACAGACGGAACACCACTACAGGTAACAATCCCAGCGGGACAGACTACCAGTGGACCAATCACGTTCCCAACAGTAGACGATGCTTTATTTGAAGTAGCCGAAAACTTTACGGTAACGGGAACAGTAGCTAGTGGAACTACAGCAGCTCCAAATGCAACTGGAACCGGAACAATCACCGACAATGACGGCGCAGCACCAACTATTACTATTGCAGATGTAACAGTAGCAGAAGGAGCAGATGCAGTCTTTGTAGTGACTTTAGATAAACCAAGTTATGAGGATATCGTAGTAGACATCACCTTTGCTGATGGTACTGCAACCAATCCTGAGGATTATACAGATGGAACACCGCTACAGGTAACAATCCCAGCGGGACAGACTACCAGCGGACCAATCACGTTCCCAACAGTAGACGATGCTTTATTTGAAGTAGCCGAAAACTTTACGGTAACGGGAACAGTAGCTAGTGGAACTACAGCAGCTCCAAGTGCAACCGGAACCGGAACAATCACCGACAACGACGGCGCAGCACCAACTATTACTATTGCAGATGTAACAGTAGCAGAAGGAGTAGATGCAGTCTTTGTAGTGACTTTAGATAAACCAAGTTATGAGGATATCGTAGTAGACATCACCTTTGCTGATGGTACTGCAACCAATCCTGAGGATTATACAGACGGAACACCACTACAGGTAACAATCCCTGCGGGACAGACTACCAGCGGACCAATCACGTTCCCAACAGTAGACGATGCTTTATTTGAAGTAGCCGAAAACTTTACGGTAACGGGAACAGTAGCTAGTGGAACTACAGCAGCTCCAAGTGCAACTGGAACCGGAACAATCACCGACAATGACGGCGCAGCACCAACTATTACTATTGCAGATGTAACAGTAGCAGAAGGAGCAGATGCAGTCTTTGTAGTGACTTTAGATAAACCAAGTTATGAGGATATCGTAGTAGACATCACCTTTGCTGATGGTACTGCAACCAATCCTGAGGATTATACAGATGGAACACCGCTACAGGTAACAATCCCAGCGGGACAGACTACCAGCGGACCAATCACGTTCCCAACAGTAGACGATGCTTTATTTGAAGTAGCCGAAAACTTTACGGTAACGGGAACAGTAGCTAGTGGAACTACAACAGCTCCAGGTGCAACCGGAACCGGAACAATCACCGACAATGACGGCGCAGCACCAACTATTACTATTGCAGATGTAACAGTAGCAGAAGGAGTAGATGCAGTCTTTGTAGTGACTTTAGATAAACCAAGTTATGAGGATATCGTAGTAGACATCACCTTTGCTGATGGTACTGCAACCAATCCTGAGGATTATACAGATGGAACACCGCTACAGGTAACAATCCCTGCGGGACAGACTACCAGCGGACCAATCACGTTCCCAACAGTAGACGATGCTTTATTTGAAGTAAACGAAAACTTTACGGTAACGGGAACAGTAGCTAGTGGAACTACAGCAGCTCCAAGTGCAACTGGAACCGGAACAATCACCGACAATGACGGCGCAGCACCAACTATTACTATTGCAGATGTAACAGTAGCAGAAGGAGCAGATGCAGTCTTTGTAGTGACTTTAGATAAACCAAGTTATGAGGATATCGTAGTAGACATCACCTTTGCTGATGGTACTGCAACCAATCCTGAGGATTATACAGACGGAACACCGCTACAGGTAACAATCCCTGCGGGACAGACTACCAGCGGACCAATCACGTTCCCAACAGTAGACGATGCTTTATTTGAAGTAAACGAAAACTTTACGGTAACGGGAACAGTAGCTAGTGGAACTACAGCAGCTCCAAATGCAACCGGAACTGGAACAATCACCGACAATGACGGTGCAGCACCAACTATTACTATTGCAGATGTAACAGTAGCAGAAGGAGCAGATGCAGTCTTTGTAGTGACTTTAGATAAGCCAAGTTATGAGGATATCGTAGTAGACATCACCTTTGCTGATGGTACTGCAACCAATCCTGAAGATTATACAGATGGAACACCGCTACAGGTAACAATCCCAGCGGGACAGACTACCAGCGGACCAATCACGTTCCCAACAGTAGATGATGCTTTATTTGAAGTAAACGAAAACTTTACGGTAACGGGAACAGTAGCTAGTGGAACTACAGCAGCTCCAAATGCAACCGGAACTGGAACAATCACCGACAATGACGGTGCAGCACCAACTATTACTATTGCAGATGTAACAGTAGCAGAAGGAGTAGATGCAGTCTTTGTAGTGACTTTAGATAAACCAAGTTATGAGGATATCGTAGTAGACATCACCTTTGCTGATGGTACTGCAACCAATCCTGAGGATTATACAGATGGAACACCGCTACAGGTAACAATCCCTGCGGGACAGACTACCAGCGGACCAATCACGTTCCCAACAGTAGACGATGCTTTATTTGAAGTAGACGAAAACTTTACGGTAACGGGAACAGTAGCTAGTGGAACTACAGCAGCTCCAAATGCAACCGGAACCGGAACAATCACCGACAATGACGGTGCAGCACCAACTATTACTATTGCAGATGTAACAGTAGCAGAAGGAGTAGATGCAGTCTTTGTAGTGACTTTAGATAAACCAAGTTATGAGGATATCGTAGTAGACATCACCTTTGCTGATGGTACTGCAACCAATCCTGAAGATTATACAGATGGAACACCGCTACAGGTAACAATCCCTGCGGGACAGACTACCAGCGGACCAATCACGTTCCCAACAGTAGACGATGCTTTATTTGAAGTAAACGAAAACTTTACGGTAACGGGAACGGTAGCTAGTGGAACTACAGCAGCTCCAAGTGCAACTGGAACCGGAACAATCACCGACAACGACGGTGCAGCACCAACTATTACTATTGCAGATGTAACAGTAGCAGAAGGAGTAGATGCAGTCTTTGTAGTGACTTTAGATAAACCAAGTTATGAGGATATCGTAGTAGACATCACCTTTGCTGATGGTACTGCAACCAATCCTGAGGATTATACAGACGGAACACCGCTACAGGTAATAATCCCAGCGGGACAGACTACCAGCGGACCAATCACGTTCCCAACAGTAGACGATGCTTTATTTGAAGTAGACGAAAACTTTACGGTAACGGGAACAGTAGCTAGTGGAACTACAGCAGCTCCAAGTGCAACCGGAACCGGAACAATCACCGACAATGACGGTGCAGCACCAACTATTACTATTGCAGATGTAACAGTAGCAGAAGGAGTAGATGCAGTCTTTGTAGTGACTTTAGATAAACCAAGTTATGAGGATATCGTAGTAGACATCACCTTTGCTGATGGTACTGCAACCAATCCTGAGGATTATACAGACGGAACACCGCTACAGGTAACAATCCCAGCGGGACAGACTACCAGCGGACCAATCACGTTCCCAACAGTAGACGATGCTTTATTTGAAGTAGCCGAAAACTTTACGGTAACGGGAACAGTAGCTAGTGGAACTACAGCAGCTCCAAGTGCAACCGGAACCGGAACAATCACCGACAATGACGGCGCAGCACCAACTATTACTATTGCAGATGTAACAGTAGCAGAAGGAGTAGATGCAGTCTTTGTAGTGACTTTAGATAAACCAAGTTATGAGGATATCGTAGTAGACATCACCTTTGCTGATGGTACTGCAACCAATCCTGAGGATTATACAGATGGAACACCGCTACAGGTAACAATCCCTGCGGGACAGACTACCAGCGGACCAATCACGTTCCCAACAGTAGACGATGCTTTATTTGAAATAAACGAAAACTTTACGGTAACGGGAACAGTAGCTAGTGGAACTACAGCAGCTCCAAATGCAACCGGAACTGGAACAATCACCGACAATGACGGCGCAGCACCAACTATTACTATTGCAGATGTAACAGTAGCAGAAGGAGCAGATGCAGTCTTTGTAGTGACTTTAGATAAGCCAAGTTATGAGGATATTGTAGTAGACATCACCTTTGCTGATGGTACTGCAACCAATCCTGAGGATTATACAGACGGAACACCGCTACAGGTAACAATCCCTGCGGGACAGACTACTAGTGGACCAATCACGTTCCCAACAGTAGACGATGCTTTATTTGAAGTAAACGAAAACTTTACGGTAACGGGAACAGTAGCTAGTGGAACTACAGCAGCTCCAAATGCAACCGGAACTGGAACAATCACCGACAATGACGGTGCAGCACCAACTATTACTATTGCAGATGTAACAGTAGCAGAAGGAGCAGATGCAGTCTTTGTAGTGACTTTAGATAAGCCAAGTTATGAGGATATCGTAGTAGACATCACCTTTGCTGATGGTACTGCAACCAATCCTGAAGATTATACAGATGGAACACCGCTACAGGTAACAATCCCAGCGGGACAGACTACCAGTGGACCAATCACGTTCCCAACAGTAGACGATGCTTTATTTGAAGTAAACGAAAACTTTACGGTAACGGGAACAGTAGCTAGTGGAACTACAGCAGCTCCAAGTGCAACCGGAACCGGAACAATCACCGACAATGACGGTGCAGCACCAACTATTACTATTGCAGATGTAACAGTAGCAGAAGGAGTAGATGCAGTCTTTGTAGTGACTTTAGATAAGCCAAGTTATGAGGATATCGTAGTAGACATCACCTTTGCTGATGGTACTGCAACCAATCCTGAGGATTATACAGACGGAACACCGCTACAGGTAACAATCCCAGCGGGACAGACTACCAGCGGACCAATCACGTTCCCAACAGTAGACGATGCTTTATTTGAAGTAAACGAAAACTTTACGGTAACGGGAACAGTAGCTAGTGGAACTACAGCAGCTCCAAGTGCAACCGGAACCGGAACAATCACCGACAACGACGGTGCAGCACCAACTATTACTATTGCAGATGTAACAGTAGCAGAAGGAGTAGATGCAGTCTTTGTAGTGACTTTAGATAAACCAAGTTATGAGGATATCGTAGTAGACATCACCTTTGCTGATGGTACTGCAACCAATCCTGAGGATTATACAGATGGAACACCACTACAGGTAACAATCCCTGCGGGACAGACTACCAGTGGACCAATCACGTTCCCAACAGTAGACGATGCTTTATTTGAAGTAGACGAAAACTTTACGGTAACGGGAACAGTAGCTAGTGGAACTACAGCGGCTCCAAGTGCAACTGGAACCGGAACAATCACCGACAATGACGGTGCAGCACCAACTATTACTATTGCAGATGTAACAGTAGCAGAAGGAGCAGATGCAGTCTTTGTAGTGACTTTAGATAAACCAAGTTATGAGGATATCGTAGTAGACATCACCTTTGCTGATGGTACTGCAACCAATCCTGAGGATTATACAGACGGAATACCGCTACAGGTAACAATCCCAGCGGGACAGACTACCAGTGGACCAATCACGTTCCCAACAGTAGACGATGCTTTATTTGAAGTAGACGAAAACTTTACGGTAACGGGAACGGTAGCTAGTGGAACTACAGCGGCTCCAAGTGCAACCGGAACCGGAACAATCACCGACAATGACGGCGCAGCACCAACTATTACTATTGCAGATGTAACCGTAGCAGAAGGAGCAGATGCAGTCTTTGTAGTGACTTTAGATAACCAAGTTATGAGGATATTGTAGTAGACATCACCTTTGCTGATGGTACTGCAACCAATCCTGAGGATTATACAGATGGAACACCACTACAGGTAACAAT
>NZ_JHZY01000004.1:2130000-2318059 GCF_000687915.1 Leeuwenhoekiella sp. MAR_2009_132 | reverse complement strand
ATTATAAGTAATAAAATCATCTGTTGGATCATTAGGAGTACCTGAGTTATTAACAACTGCAGAACCTACTGCTGGTTGAGATACAATTGTTATAGTTCCTGTTGATGGACCATCAGGGCAAAAATATCATTCTCAAGAACTCTAATGTAACCGGTTTGAATAGGTCTTAAAGGACTTGCCTGAGCCGCATCATCCTGAGCCAAAGGCCTTCCATCATCAACAAAATTATTCTGACAAGTTGACATTAAATTACAACTCTAGTAATTTTATTAAAATCAGGCCACCATCAGCATCACTAATACTTACATAATTTTCAAGATCTGTTTCAGTAATCGTATATGTTACATCTACTAATGCTGAAGGTATTGAAGTTTGATATCTATAGTTACCATTTATATCAGTACTCAAGGTAGCAGAACTTCCATCTGTACCAGTAATATTTACTTTTACACCTCTCAAAGGATCTCACCTTCATCAGAAACATTACCACAGATAACAGGAGCTGTTACTATAGTAGATTGCGGATTTGCATAATTAGCATTTTTGAGAGCTAGTGAATAATACCTGTCGCTATTACCGTTTTCTTTACCTATTGTATAATTAAGTTTTGATTTGCCCTCCCAATAATTACTAAAAGTATAACGAGCATCTGAAGAAATATCCCCTCCAGGTGCAGTAGTAGGATTAATAGCTGTACCGCGTACAGAACCTATTTTTCTTTGAATAGAAATCCGAGTATCTGCCGATTGGTAATACGCATCAGGCAAACTTAACTCTGCATACTCACGGGTTCTCTGACTATCACCATCAATATCAAATGGGTTCCAAAAAATGAAATAACCACCTCATTTCCATAATTCCCTCCACCAGTTACAAATGTGATTTCAAATTCCACACTTTGATCTCCATTTGTAGAACTCTTAATTTGTGGCTGAAAGTTTGCAGGCACACCTTGTCCAGCTACATCTATATTTAATAAAGAAGCACCGTTATTAAATTTAACGATTTTTACAAGTGCATCTATAGGAGAAGGACTATCTGTAAATACATTTGAGAACCTATAAACAGCACCCGGCTGAAGATTAGTCCCAGATATTTTAACCGGATTTACAAAATTAGAATTTTGATAAAATGGAGCACAATCACAATTACGCTGACCCGGGGGAGTAACGATTACATTAGATACTGTAACGTCAACAGTAGCTGTACTCGTATCACCATTTGCATCTTTATTGTATATGTGAAAGAATCTGAACCCACATATCCTAAAGCTGGTGTATATAAAATAGTATCATCAGTAGGATCATTAGGTGTACCATTAGTATCTACAACCGCTGTACCATTTGAAGGATTGCTAGCAACCACAATAGCCTGAGAGGCAGGACCATCACCACCAAAATTATCATTGATAACAACGTCAATATTTAAAGGACTATCAACTTGTGTACTTGCACTATCATTTACCGCAGTTGGCTTACACGCCCACTCGCAACAAGAGTAATACGTGATGGCTGTAAGTTTCCTACAGGACACGCACCTGATAATGCTGAAGATGAAAGTGTTGTTTTTTGAGTGGTATTTTTTACACCTCTATAGTTAGCATTTAATTGTAGATTAAATTGAGTTCCAGCTAGAGAACAATCTGAAGATGCTTTCAAATCAAAACCAACAGAAAGAACAGCATCACCCACTTCAACTATATTATCTGCAAATCCAAAATTTAGCGTTCTTGTTCCTGCTACATAATTAACAGTTACGCCAGCTGGAAGAAGACTTGCATTGGGCACATAATTTACAGAGGAAGGTACTACATATGAAATTGATAAATTTTTCATATCGTCATTACCAAAGTTCTTCACCTGAAAAGTTGCACGAACGGTCTGATCAATAATTAATTCATTTTGAGCTCCTAAATTTGTGGTCAATAATAAAGGAGAAAGCTCTGGCTCATACACTTCAACAGCGAGACCCACCATATATAAACTGTATGTCTCCTGAGTAGAAGTTAATCTTAAAATCGTACTTGTCTGATCATTACCTAGTAGACTATTATTAGGATTATTAAGTGTAAAAACACCTGCATCAAAACCTAATGTATTTGTACTTGCAGGAACTCTATTAGTAACATCCTGACCATATCTGGTAATTTTACTATTAAAAAAGTTATCTTCAGGTCTTAGTGCTGTACTTATATCTGTATAAGAATTAGAAGCATTTCTAATTTGCAATCTATCTCCAGTTAAATCACGATCACCTTCTAAAGCTCCAAATACAACATCAGCATTTACCGCCCCAACAGGAATAGTTCTAAAACCTTCAACACGTATATCGTAATTATTCTCTCCATTATTACGAGTAACATTAGCAAAACCATCAAATATGGTCACATTTCTTGCAGGAAGATTGGTGTTTTCATAAACGACAACAATCTGCCATCCGGCAGAAGCTCCAATAATATCGCCACCATTAGCACCTTGATGACCTATGATCGTTCCGGTTTTGGCTTCGACGTTTGCCACAGTATAACTACCAGTATAATCGCCAATACCTTGAACCAGTGATGTAATATCTTTTACACAAGCATAAGGATCATTAGAAAAATGCTCAGTACGACCTCTATACAAAACTTCATCAGCAGTTACCGTTGTATATGCTGTTTGTCTTGGTAACTTTAGTTTTACCTGATTGTAATTCCAATTAGGTTGATTATCTGAAGAATTTCTATCTCCAGGCTCCTTATCTCCTGCTGTCCAGTACAAATAGACCTTGCGTATAGACACACAAGATCCAGTACCCACAGAACTTAGAGACGCACTACTCGAGTTAAAAGTAGTCACATCTGAATCTATATCTACATAAACATTATCTTGAAAGTTATGATTGCCATCTTCACCTGTATAAGCTGAAGTAGCAGTTCTAGACATGTTATTATTGGCAATGGTAGTAAAATTACCACGCAATGTTTCAGAATAACGCACATCAAATGAGTTCTTAAGCTGAGCCTGCCCAGTAAAAATCCCACCAACAATAAGAAACCCTAAAAGGGAGAGAGTAATTTTTATTTTCATAAGGTTTTTATTTGAAGTTTGATGCGTTCGGATTAAGTTGTTTTATAATCACTGATGCCGCATCGGCGTTTGACCCTTGTGGTGTAGCAATAACTTCCACACAACTCCAAGAGCTATTTTGTATATTATCTTTCTTGATAGTTCTTAAAATAAACTCAGCATTAGAGCCCGCAGCGATATCAATTTTAGATATAGAAACTCCTTCTAATGACAATAATTCAAACTCAACACTTGAACTTGGGAGACTATCTTCATTACACGTAATAGATTTTGCTGATAAACTTAAATTTTCAACTTTTGCAGTAGAATTTTTCAATTTTACAAAATAATCTATCTGTTTTGCAGTTATACCTATACCTTCTTGACGAGTATATTCAATCGTTAATAAACTAGAAGATTGTCCCGGCCCCTCAGATAAGGCATTCTGGGCGTAAAAAATGCTGCTAAACATCATAAATACGGAAATCAGAATTAAGCGAGGTAGATTTGCTAACACAAAAAGGTTATCAAAAACTGAAGTTTTATTATTCATAGTAGGTTAAGTTGTAGATATACGTAAAAAATTACTTTAGCGTTTTAGAACTATTGTAAATAATTTTATAATTTATTTTGAGATAATATCAGAACCTACTTTAAAAGAAGAACCCAATAATACTCTATTAATATAATAAGCCCCGTTCTAAAATTATTCAGAAATAGGGTAATGAACGTATTAAGTTGGGTGGCACAAATATATTAATCGATTAAGTGAATTTATCTATAGCTACACAATATTAGTTGTAATACACGATAGTCGGAAAATCGACACATTATTGTTAATTTTAGTAAGAATTTAGGCTTAAATATCCTACATTTTCAGTGGTTTTCCTCTCAAATTCTCATCAATACAAGCCTCCTAACTTACTTAATTACATGAAATTAGACCTTAAATATGATTTTTAAGGGTTCAAAATTCTCATTAATCAAGAAATAATAATTTCGCTAATTGCAGCTGATTATTTAAACAATTAATCACCCATCAAAATTTAAGTATGGTATTAGATTATATCTAAAATTCGTAAGTCTAAATATTATCAACTAAAAGAATATATGTCCTTTTTATAAAATTCTAATCATAAAAGGTTGAGAGTGATTTAAATGATTTCCAAACTAAATGCTTAACAAATCTTATATTTGCGGTCTTAAATTTTATAAATGAACGTTAAAAAAGAAATAGCACGTAGGCGTACTTTTGGCATAATCTCGCATCCTGATGCCGGTAAAACTACTCTTACTGAAAAACTCTTATTATTTGGTGGAGCTATTCAAGAAGCAGGTGCCGTTAAATCAAATAAAATTAAAAAAGGCGCTACTAGTGACTTTATGGAAATTGAACGCCAAAGAGGTATATCTGTAGCCACATCTGTGCTTGCATTTGAATATAATGGCATTAAAATTAACATATTAGACACCCCAGGGCATAAGGACTTTGCTGAAGATACGTTTAGAACCTTAACGGCGGTAGATAGCGTTATTGTGGTAATTGATGTTGCAAAAGGTGTAGAGGAACAGACAGAAAAGCTTGTTCAGGTATGTAGAATGCGAAAAATACCGATGATCGTATTTATTAACAAATTAGATCGAGAAGGTAAAGATGCATTTGAACTCTTAGATGAAATAGAACAAAAGCTCTCACTTACCGTGACACCACTAAGTTTCCCTATTGGTATGGGTTATGATTTCAAGGGAATTTACAATATTTGGGAGAAAAATATTAATCTCTTTAGTGGTGATAGTCGTAAGAATATAGAAGAAACTATCAATATAAAAGATATACAAACAGAAGAATTAGATCAGTTAATAGGTGAAAAACCTGCTAAAACTTTAAGAGAAGAGTTAGAATTAGTTGAAGGCGTCTACCCTTCATTTGATCAGGAAGCTTATCTCGCAGCAGAACAACAACCCGTATTCTTTGGCTCTGCATTAAATAATTTTGGTGTAAGAGAACTTTTAGATTGTTTTGTAACAATAGCACCTACTCCTAGACCAAAACAAAGTGAAGAAAGAATTGTTAAACCAGATGAAAAAGATTTTACTGGTTTCGTATTCAAAATTCACGCGAATATGGATCCTAAACATAGAGATCGACTTGCTTTCGTGAAGATTGTATCTGGAGTTTTTGAACGAAACACTCCTTATTTACATGTACGAAATGGCAAAAAAGTAAAGTTTTCGAGCCCAAATGCTTTTTTTGCTGAAAAGAAAGAAATAGTTGACATTTCATATCCTGGTGATATTGTAGGTCTTCATGATACCGGTAATTTTAAAATAGGAGATACTTTAACGGAAGGCGAAGAAATTCATTATAAAGGTATCCCAGCCTTCTCTCCTGAACACTTTAGATATATAAATAATGCAGACCCTATGAAGTCTAAACAGCTGGAAAAAGGTATAGACCAGCTAATGGATGAAGGTGTAGCACAGTTATTTACACTCGAATTAAACGGTCGAAAAGTCATAGGCACAGTTGGTGCTCTACAATATGAAGTAATTCAGTACCGATTAGAGCATGAATACGGTGCTAAATGCACTTACGAGCCCCTAAGTGTTCATAAAGCTTGTTGGGTTGAGCCAAATGATTCTAAAAGTGAAGAGTTTAAAGAGTTCATTAGAGTAAAGCAGCGATTTATGGCAAAGGATAAAAGAGGACATCTCGTATTTTTAGCAGACTCTCCTTTTACTTTACAAATGACACAACAAAAATACCCTAACGTCAAACTACATTTTGTTTCAGAGTACAAATAATTATTTTAACGACCCCTGTGCGTTTATAATTCCGTAGACTAACATAAACCTGTAGTTTTTAAAAAAAGCTCTAAAACAAGCTCTAAAAGACTTATGTTTTTTATCTAAATAAGATAATCTTATTGTTACAAACAAATTGATTGGATAATCTTATATTAAAAAAAGCCTAAACAAATGTTTAGGCTTTTTTTATTAAGCTTGACCGGTTGGACCAAAATTAAGAGGCACGGGTTGTTTTTCATAATCTTTTATTTCTCCGTGTGCTTTTTCGAAACGCTTTACATTTTCTTGTAAAGCCTTAGCTAAACGTTTAGCATGTTGTGGTGTTAAAATAATTCGTGATTTTACTTTACTCTTAGGAGTACCGGGCATTATATTTATAAAATCTACTACAAATTCAGAAACCGAGTGATTTATTATTGCCAGATTAGAATATTGTCCCTGAGCAATCGTTTCATCAAGTTCAATATTTAATTGAGGGTTTTGAGCATTTTCATCTTCTGCCATTATAAAATAGTTTAAATAAAAAAAGCAGCTCCATTTCTGAAGCTGCTTTTATATATACAGTTAAATTAATTAAAATTTACTTCTTCCCGAGCTGCATTAAGCTCTTCAAGTTCTTGTTTACTTCCTACGATAATTTTATCGTATCTACGTAAACCAGTACCTGCAGGAATTCTATGTCCAACAATTACATTCTCTTTAAGACCTTCTAAATCATCAATCTTACCACTTACTGCTGCTTCGTTAAGAACCTTAGTCGTTTCCTGGAACGATGCTGCAGATATAAATGATTTTGTTTGAAGTGAAGCTCTAGTAATACCCTGAAGTACTGGAGTTGCAGTTGCTGCAACTACGTCACGAGCGGTAGCTAGAACTTTATCTTCTCTCCTTAAGATTGAATTTTCATCACGTAAATCACGTGGTGAAATTATTTGTCCTGGTTTAAGAGTTGCAGAATCACCAGCCTCTTCAATAACTTTCATTCCAAAAATTGAATCGTTTTCTGTAACGAAATCATCTTTATGAACTAATTGATTTTCTAAGAAGATAGTATCTCCCGGATCTTGAATTCTAACTTTACGCATCATTTGACGTACTACTACTTCAAAATGCTTATCGTTAATTTTCACACCTTGTAAACGATATACTTCTTGTACTTCATTTACAAGATATTGTTGTACAGCAGAAGGACCTTTAATAGATAAAATATCTTCCGGAGTAACAGAACCATCAGATAATGGCATACCTGCTCTCACAAAGTCATTTTCTTGAACAAGAATCTGATTAGATAACTTAACAAGATATTTTTTAACCTCACCAAGTTTAGACTCTACAATAATCTCACGGTTACCTCTTTTAATCTTACCAAAGGAAACAACACCATCAATCTCACTTACAACAGCAGGATTAGAAGGATTACGAGCTTCGAATAATTCAGTAACTCTAGGAAGACCCCCTGTAATATCACCTGCTTTTGCAGATTTACGAGGTATCTTAACTAAGATTTTACCTATTTTAATTTTATCGTCATCGTCAACCATTAAGTGAGCCCCTACAGGTAGGTTATAAGAACGAATAATTTCGTCTTTTTTACCTATAATATGTAAAGTAGGAATCATTCGTTTATTACGAGATTCTGAAATTACTTTTTCCTGGAAACCAGTTTGCTCATCTGTTTCTACCTGATATGTAAGACCTTGTTCAATATTTTCATATTTAATCTTACCGGCAAATTCAGAAATAATAACCCCGTTATATGGATCCCAACTACAAATAACATCACCTTTTGTTACAAGGTCACCGTCTTTTGCAGATAGCTGCGAACCATAAGGAATGTTATTAGTACTTAATAATATACCTGTTTTATTGTCAAATATTTTAGCTTCTGAGGTACGTGATATTACAATTTGTGAAATTGAACCATCTGGAGCTTCACCTTCTACGGTTTTAAGATCTTCAATTTCTAAACGACCGCTAAATTTAACAACCACTTTATTTTCTTCAGAAATGTTACCAGCAATACCTCCCACGTGGAAAGTTCTAAGTGTAAGCTGTGTACCTGGCTCACCAATAGATTGAGCAGCAACAACACCAACAGCCTCACCCATCTGAACCATTTTATTGGTTGCAAGGTTACGACCGTAGCATTTAGAACAAATACCTTTAGTAGCTTCACAAGTCAATGCAGAACGTACTTCTACAGATTCTATAGGAGCTTTAGTTATTTCTGCAGCTAACTCTTCAGTTATCTCTGCTCCGGCTTTAACAATTACCTCACTATCTAATGGGTTAATTACATCATTTAATGCAATACGACCTATTATACGCGCTTCTAAAGTTTCAACAATCTCTTCATTTTTCTTTAAGGCAGAAACTTCTACACCTCTTAAAGTATCACAATCTTCACTATTGATAATTACATCTTGAGAAACATCAACCAGACGACGTGTTAAGTAACCGGCATCTGCTGTTTTAAGAGCTGTATCTGCAAGACCTTTACGAGCACCGTGAGTAGATATAAAGTATTCAAGAATTGAAAGTCCTTCCTTAAAGTTTGAAAGAATAGGGTTTTCAATAATAGCACCACCTCCATCATTTGACTTCTTAGGCTTAGCCATCAAACCACGCATCCCTGTTAACTGGCGAATCTGTTCTTTTGAACCCCTCGCACCAGAATCAAGCATCATATATACAGAGTTAAATCCTTGCTGATCTTCGCGAATACGCTTCATAGCAAGCTCTGTTAACGATGCGTTAGTTGACGTCCAAACATCAATAACCTGATTGTAACGTTCAGAGTTGGTAATAAGACCCATATTGTAGCTAGACATAATACCATCTACCTGTGTATTGGCCTCGTCAATCATTTCATATTTTTCTTTAGGAATTATAATATCCCCAAGTGAGAAAGAAAGACCACCTCTAAATGCAAATGTGTAACCTAGCGTTTTAATACTATCTAAGAATTCTGCAGTACGCGGAACGTTAGTTAATTTTAAAATACGAGCAATTACATCTCTAAGTGACTTTTTTGTCAATACTTCGTTGATGTAACCTGCCTCTTCTGGAACACTCTCATTAAATAATACACGTCCTACAGTACTATCAATAATTTGAGAAACTAGTTTTCCTTCCTCGTTAAAATCTTTAGTACGTATTTTAATCATAGCGTTAATATTAACACGCTTTTGATTATGTGCAATTACAACTTCTTCTGGGCTATAAAATGTGATCCCTTCACCTAATATAGGATGTTCAGGAGTACTCTTACGCGCCTTAGTCATATAATAAAGACCAAGAACCATATCCTGTGAAGGTACCGTAATTGGAGCACCGTTTGCAGGGTTTAAAATGTTGTTTGAAGCAAGCATTAACATCTGAGCCTCTAGAATTGCTTCTGGCCCTAATGGTAAATGCACTGCCATCTGATCTCCATCAAAATCGGCGTTAAATGCTGTACAAACTAACGGATGTAATTGTATCGCCTTACCTTCAATAAGTTTTGGCTGAAATGCCTGTATACCTAAACGGTGAAGTGTAGGAGCACGGTTTAGCAATACTGGATGTCCTTTAAGTACATTTTCCAGAATATCCCAAACTACCGGCTCTTTCTTATCTATAATCTTTTTAGCAGACTTTACAGTTTTTACAATACCACGCTCAATTAGTTTTCTAATTACGAAAGGCTTGTAAAGTTCGGCAGCCATATCTTTAGGAAGACCGCACTCATAAAGTTTTAATTCTGGTCCAACAACAATTACAGAACGCGCAGAATAATCAACACGTTTACCAAGTAAGTTTTGACGGAAACGACCTTGCTTCCCTTTCAATGAATCTGAAAGTGATTTTAAAGGTCTGTTAGAATCTGTTTTAACTGCAGATGATTTACGTGTGTTATCAAATAAAGAGTCAACAGCTTCCTGAAGCATACGTTTCTCATTACGTAAAATAACTTCAGGAGCTTTGATTTCCATCAAACGCTTTAAACGGTTATTACGAATAATAACACGACGGTATAAATCATTTAAATCTGAAGTTGCAAAACGACCACCATCAAGAGGTACTAATGGACGTAATTCTGGTGGAATTACAGGAATCACTTTCATAATCATCCATTCTGGAAGATTCTCGCGATTTTTATTAGCATCTCGTAAAGACTCAACTACCTGAAGGCGTTTTAATGCTTCCGTTTTACGTTGTTTTGAAGTCTCATTGTTAGCCTTATGACGTAAATCATAAGACAGCTCATCAAGATTGATTCTCTTTAAAAGCTCAATTAAACATTCTGCACCCATTTTAGCGATAAACTTATTAGGATCGCTATCATCTAGATACATATTTTCTTGAGGTATAGACTCAAGAACATTTAGATATTCCTCTTCAGTAAGGAAATCCATTTTCTTTAAATCTTCACCTTCTTCACTCTTAGCTATACCTGGCTGTATTACTACATAGCGCTCATAATAGATAATCATATCTAATTTCTTAGACGGAAGACCTAATATGTACCCTATTTTATTTGGCAAACTTCTAAAGTACCAGATGTGAGCAACAGGCACAACAAGATTGATGTGACCTACACGATCTCTACGTACTTTCTTTTCTGTAACTTCAACACCACAACGGTCACATACAATACCCTTGTAACGTATACGTTTGTACTTTCCACAAGCACACTCATAATCCTTAACAGGACCAAAGATACGCTCACAGAACAAACCGTCACGTTCTGGTTTGTGAGTACGGTAATTTATAGTTTCTGGTTTTAACACCTCTCCGCGCGATTCAGCCAAAATTGCTTCAGGAGACGCAAGACCAATAGAGATTTTATTAAACCTCTTCACTGCATTCTTATCATTATCTCTTGCCATAATACCTTATGTCGAAAATTATTCTTTTTACTATCCTTTGATATTCATAATAAGTTCCGCTTCCTAAGAAGCGGAACTTATAAAATATCTAATCTTCTAGACGTATGTCTAGTCCAAGACCTTTAAGCTCGTGCATTAATACGTTAAACGATTCTGGTAATCCCGGTTCTGGCATAGGCTCTCCTTTAACAATACTTTCGTATGTTTTAGCTCTTCCTATTACATCATCAGATTTTACGGTTAGAATCTCACGTAATGTTGCTGAAGCTCCATAAGCCTCAAGCGCCCAAACTTCCATCTCTCCAAAACGCTGACCACCAAACTGTGCTTTACCACCTAACGGTTGTTGCGTAATTAATGAATATGGTCCTATTGAACGAGCATGCATCTTATCATCAACCATGTGACCCAGTTTAAGCATGTAAATCACACCTACTGTTGCAGCCTGATCAAAACGCTCTCCTGTACCACCATCGTATAAGTACGTATGACCAAAACGTGGTATACCAGCTTCATCTGTAAGTTCATTAATCTGATCTAAAGTAGCACCATCAAATATTGGAGTTGCATACTTACGACCTAATTTTTGACCTGCCCATCCGAGAACAGTTTCATAAATCTGTCCAATGTTCATACGAGAAGGTACACCAAGTGGGTTCAATACGATATCTACTGGTGTTCCGTCTTCTAAGAAAGGCATATCTTCTTCACGCACTATACGTGCAACAATACCTTTGTTACCGTGACGGCCCGCCATTTTATCACCTACTTTCAACTTACGTTTTTTGGCGACGTATACTTTAGCAAGTTTTATAATTCCTGCAGGTAACTCATCACCTACTGAAATTGTAAATTTCTCACGACGTAAATTTCCTTGAAGATCATTTTCTTTGATACGGTAATTGTGTAACAAGTCTGCGATCATAACGTTAGTTGTATCGTCAGTTGTCCAGGTACCTTGATTTAAATGCGTATAGTCTTCAACAGAATTAAGCATTTTTAAAGTGAATTTCTTTCCTTTTGGAAGAATCTCTTCACCTAAATCATTCTTAACACCCTGAGCTGTTTTTCCATTAACTAAATGGAATAACTTATCAACTAAAACAGCTTTAAGATCATCAAATTTTTGATCGTACTCAGCCTCTAGAGCAGAAATATCTTCTTTATCTTTTGCTCTCTTACGCTTATCTTTTATTGCACGTGCAAAAAGTTTCTTTTGAATAACAACCCCTCTTAAAGAAGGAGAAGCTTTTAAAGATGCATCTTTAACATCACCTGCTTTATCACCAAATATTGCACGAAGAAGTTTTTCTTCTGGAGTTGGGTCAGACTCTCCTTTAGGAGTAATCTTACCTATTAAAATATCTCCAGGCTTCACTTCTGCACCTATACGTATCATTCCGTTTTCATCGAGGTCTTTAGTAGCCTCTTCAGAAACGTTAGGAATGTCATTAGTTAATTCTTCATTACCTAATTTAGTATCACGTACATCAAGTGAATACTCATCAACGTGAATTGATGTAAATATATCTTCACGTACTACTTTTTCAGAAATTACGATTGCATCCTCAAAGTTATACCCTTTCCAAGGCATAAAGGCTACTTTCATATTACGACCTAAAGCTAGTTCCCCGGCTTCGGTAGCATATCCCTGACAAAGAACCTGACCCTTTTTAACACGATCACCTCTACTTACAATAGGTTTCAGGTTAATAGAAGTACTCTGGTTTGTCTTACGGAATTTTATTAACTGATATGTTTTGCTATCACCTTCAAAACTAACCATACGCTCTTCTTCGGTACGATCATATTTGATAGTAATTTCATTTGCATCTACATATTCTACCTCACCATCACCTTCTGCATTTATCAATACACGTGAATCAGAAGCTACCTGACGCTCAAGACCTGTTCCTACAATAGGAGAATCTACTCGTAAAAGTGGTACTGCCTGACGCATCATGTTTGATCCCATCAACGCACGGTTTGCATCATCATGTTCCAGGAATGGAATTAAAGATGCTGAAATAGAAGCAATCTGGTTAGGAGATACATCGGCATAATGAACTGTATTAGGTTCAACAACCGGGAAGTCACCCTCCATACGAGCAATAACTTTCTCTTCAGTGATTGACCCATCATCAGTCATTGGGTTGTTTGCCTGCGCAATCAACATACCTTCTTCTTCCTCTGCACTTAAATATCTCGGTTCAGTTTCTAAATCAATTTTTCCATTAGTAACTGTACGATATGGTGTTTCAATGAATCCCATATTATTAACCTTAGCATAAACAGCTAAAGAAGAGATCAAACCAATGTTTGGCCCTTCAGGAGTTTCAATAGGACAAAGACGACCATAATGCGTATAATGTACATCTCGAACCTCAAAACCTGCACGCTCACGAGAAAGACCACCGGGTCCTAATGCCGAAAGACGACGCTTGTGCGTAATCTCTGCAAGAGGATTAGTTTGATCCATAAATTGAGATAACTGGTTTGTACCGAAGAATGAATTGATTACAGACGAAAGTGTTTTCGCATTAATCAAATCAATAGGAGTAAAAACCTCATTATCACGTACATTCATTCGCTCACGAATTGTACGAGCCATACGTGCTAAACCAACACCAAATTGAGTTGATAATTGTTCACCTACAGTACGTACACGACGGTTAGAAAGGTGATCAATATCATCAATCTCTGCCTTAGAGTTAATAAGCTCAATCAAATACTTAACTATAGTAATGATATCTTGTTTGGTAAGCACTTGCTTATCCATCCCTATATCAAGACCTAGTTTCTTATTCATTCTATAACGACCTACCTCACCTAAATTGTAACGTTGATCACTAAAGAATAACTTGTCTATAATACCACGAGCTGTTTCCTCATCTGGTGGCTCGGCATTACGCAGTTGACGGTATATATGTTCTACTGCCTCTTTTTCTGAGTTAGTAGGATCCTTTTGTAAAGTATTATGGATAATCGCATAGTCACCTAGTTGATTATCTTCTTTATGAAGAAGAATAGTTTTAGCACCAGCATCTAAAATCTCATCTACATGTTCTTTTTCAAGAATTGTATCACGATCTAAAACAATTTCATTACGTTCTATAGATACCACTTCTCCAGTATCTTCATCAACGAAATCTTCATGCCAAGTATTAAGAACACGAGCAGCAAGTTTGCGACCTAAGTATTTCTTAAGACCGGTTTTTGAAACTTTAACCTCTTCTGCAAGGTCAAATATTTCAAGAATATCTTTATCACGTTCAAATCCAATTGCACGGAAAAGTGTTGTAACAGGTAATTTTTTCTTACGATCAATGTAAGCATACATTACACTATTAATATCTGTAGCAAATTCAATCCAAGAACCCTTAAAAGGAATTACTCGAGCTGAATAAAGCTTGGTACCATTAGCATGAAAAGACTGGCCAAAGAAAACACCAGGTGAACGGTGTAATTGAGAAACCACCACACGCTCAGCTCCATTGATACAAAAAGTACCACTTGGCGTCATGTATGGTATAGTACCCAGATATACATCCTGTACTATAGTTTCAAAATCTTCGTGCTCATCATCAGTACAGTATAATTTTAAACGGGCTTTTAAAGGAACGCTATACGTTAAGCCTCGTTCGATACATTCTTGAATAGAGTATCTAGGCGGATCTACAAAGTAATCCAAAAATTCTAGTACAAAGTTATTACGGGTATCCGTAATTGGGAAATTCTCTAGAAATGTGTTGTAAAGTCCTTCATTTCCTCTTTCTTCAGACTTGGTCTCTAATTGAAAGAAATCTTGGAAGGATTTAATCTGGATATCCAAAAAGTCAGGATACTCAGGTCTGTTCTTTACCGATGAGAAATTCAGTCTTTCAGCTTGTTTTGCTTGCATCTTCAACGAACGGAATTTAATTAAAATAAATTAAAGATCTGTAAAATCAGATCTATTGATCTCTTAACATAAGAAATCTAAGGCAATAATAGTCGTAAATAATAGGAAAACCTTATATACGACAAATGGTTTAGGTCTATTTCGACAAATCGAAAAGACCTAAACCCTTGTAATTATAAATGCTAAGCTTACTTAAGCTCAACTTCAGCACCAGCTTCTTCTAACTGAGCTTTAATAGCTTCAGCTTCATCTTTAGCGATACCTTCTTTTATTGGACTAGGAGCATTGTCAACTAATTCTTTTGCTTCTTTAAGACCAGCACCAGTTAATTCTTTAACTAATTTTACTACTGCAAGTTTAGAACCACCAGCTGCCTTAAGAATTACATTAAATTCTGTTTGCTCTTCAGCGGCATCCTCACCACCACCAGCAGGACCAGCCATAGATACAGCAGCTGCTGCAGGCTCGATACCATACTCGTCTTTTAAAATAGTAGCTAACTCATTTACTTCTTTTACAGTTAAGTTAACTAGTTGTTCTGCGAAATCTTTTAAATCTGCCATTTCTATCGTTTTAAAAAAAAATTATTCTATTATTATTATTTGTGCGTACGTAATTATTAACCTTCCTTCTCAGAAAGAGTCTTAAGAAGACCTGCGATTGTTTGACCTCCTGACTTAAGAGCGCCAATTACATTCTTAGCAGGTGATTGAAGAAGACCTATAATCTCTCCTACAAGCTCTTCCTTAGATTTAATATCAACTAGAGCATCTAATTGATCATCACCTATGTAAATCGCTTCTTCTATAAATGCTCCTTTAAGTAAAGGTTTTTTAGATTTCTTACGAAATTCTTTGATTACCTTTGCTGGTGCATTTCCTGTTTCAGCAAGCATTATAGATGTATTACCTTTTAAGATAGAAGGTAATTCACCAAAATCTTTATCTGAACTTTCCATTGCCTTTGCAAGCAATGTATTTTTAACCACGGCTAGCTTAACGTTTGCTTTAAAGCAAGCTCTTCTTAATCTAGAAGTACTTTCTGCATTTAAGCCAGAAATATCTGCTAAATATATATGAGCACTATCAGCTAACTGCGCAGTCAAATCTTCTATTACTTGTGATTTTTCTTCTCTTGTCATAATTTAACTTTTACTGCTCAGCAAAACGTTTTGAATCTACTTGAACGCTAGGACTCATAGTACTAGACATAAAGATGCTTTTTATATAAACACCTTTTGCTGCAGTAGGTTTCAATTTTACTAATGTGGTTATCAATTCTCTTGCATTATCAGCTATTTTTTCAGCATCAAAAGATGCCTTACCTATAGCAGCATGTACAATACCAGTCTTATCAACCTTAAAATCTATTTTACCAGCTTTCACATCAGATACAGCTTTTGCTACATCCATAGTTACAGTACCAGTTTTTGGGTTAGGCATTAAACCACGAGGACCTAATACACGTCCTAATGGACCTAATTTACCCATAACACTTGGCATAGTGATGATAACATCAACATCTGTCCAACCGTTTTTAATTTTCTCAAGATATTCATCAAGACCTACAAAGTCAGCTCCAGCTTCTTTAGCTTCTGCTTCTTTATCTGGAGTTACCAGAGCAAGAACCTTAACATCTTTACCAGTTCCATGAGGAAGCGTTACCACACCACGAACCATTTGGTTCGCTTTACGTGGATCTACGTTAAGACGTACAGCCAAATCAACAGAAGGATCAAAATTAACTTTGCTTACTTCTTTTATTAAAGCAGATGCTTCGGCTAATGTATAAGTAGAACTACTGTCTACTTTAGCGCGAGCCTCTTTTTGCTTTTTTGTTACTTTTGCCATTTTAAATTGCTTTTTTGGATGTTAAAAAGGAGCTTGTCCTTTTACAGTTATTCCCATAGACCTTGCAGTACCTGCAACCATCTTCATTGCGCTTTCAATTGTAAAAGCGTTTAAGTCTGGCATCTTGTCTTCTGAGATAGCTTTAATTTGATCCCATGTTACGCTAGCAACTTTTTTACGGTTAGGCTCACCAGAACCTCCTTTGATCTTAGCTGCTTCCATTAATTGGATGGCAGCTGGTGGTGTTTTTACCACAAAGTCAAAAGACTTATCACCGTAAACAGTGATAGCTACAGGCAATATTTTACCGGCCTTATCTTGTGTTCTAGCATTAAACTGCTTACAGAACTCCATGATGTTAACTCCGGCAGCACCTAAAGCTGGTCCAACAGGTGGGGAAGGGTTTGCAGCACCTCCCTTAACTTGCAACTTAACAACCTTACTTATTTCTTTTGCCATTTTTAAAAATTTAGTTTGATACGTTCTTTAGTGGAAGCAGTAGAACAATATCTAATATATGTGTAACACTTATACTTTCTCAACTTGCATGTAACTCAATTCTAATGGTGTTTTTCTTCCGAAAATCTTAACCATAACTTCAAGCTTACGTTTTTCTTCATTCACTTTCTCAACAGTACCATTGAAGCCATTAAAAGGACCATCAATTACTTTTACCGTTTCTCCTATTACAAAAGGAATAGCTACACTGTCAGATTTAACAGATAACTCATCTACTTTACCTAGCATTCTATTAACCTCAGAAATTCTAAGTGGCACAGGATCTCCTCCTTTAGTCTCACCCAGAAAGCCGATAACTCCATTTATAGATTTTATCATGTGAGTCACCTCACCACCAAGATTTGCGTGAATCATTATGTAACCAGGAAAATAAACACGCTCCTTATTAATTTTCTTTCCGTTACGAATTTGAATTACTTTCTCTGTAGGAACGAGTACTTGCTCAATGTAATCTTCAAGGTTGAATCTAGAAATTTCCTGTTCTATATAACCCTTTACTTTATTTTCTTGACCACTTACGGCCCTTACCACGTACCAGTCTTTATCTTTGGTATTGTTTGCTATAGCCATTGTGATTGTTTTAAGCTCCTACCAGATTAAAATATGCCTTGATAGCTCTACTAAAAACAGTATCAACACCCCAAATCGCTAACGAAAAAACTATTGTAAAAACAGCAACCACAACAGTTAAACGTTGTGCCTCAGAAAGTGGAGTCCAGGTTACGTGATTTTTCAATTCGTTATAAGACTCTTGAATGTAATTAATTAATCCAGCCATATTATTATTTGTGATTTATAAGGCTTTATACCTTTTAAACTAACTACCGCTATTATATTACGATAGCTTAAATTTCATTAAAAAATGCTCTAAATTTCTAATGATTTTGCACGGGCTGAGAGGCTCGAACTCCCGACACCTGGTTTTGGAGACCAGTGCTCTACCAACTGAGCTAAGCCCGTATTTAAAAGAATAAAATCAACTCCTATCCTCTTAATAAAAATCAAGGCATCCGTAGAAACGGACGCCTTAATCTTATAAATTATAATCCGTAATTACTATAATATTTCAGTTACCTGACCAGCACCTACAGTTCTACCACCTTCACGGATAGCGAAACGTAGACCTACACTCATAGCGATTGGCTGAATTAACTCTACAGTAATTGTTAAGTTATCTCCTGGCATTACCATCTCTACTCCTTCTGGAAGAGCAATGTTACCAGTTACATCAGTAGTACGAACGTAGAACTGTGGACGGTAGTTATTATGGAATGGAGTGTGACGACCACCTTCTTCTTTTTTCAAGATATAAACCTCTGCCTTAAACTTAGCGTGTGGCTTAACAGAACCTGGCTTCACAATAACCATACCTCTAGTTATTTGTGATTTTTCAATACCTCTTAAAAGGATACCTACGTTATCACCAGCTTCACCTCTATCTAATATTTTACGGAACATTTCAACCCCAGTAATAGTAGAAGTAAGTTTTTCAGCACCCATACCAATAATCTCAACAGGATCTCCAGTATTAGCTACACCTGTTTCAATACGACCAGTTGCAACAGTACCACGACCAGTAATAGAGAATACATCTTCGATAGGCATTAAGAAAGGCTTATCAACATCACGAGCAGGAAGTTCGATCCAGCTATCTACAGCTTCCATAAGCTCCATAACTTTATCAACCCATACTTGCTCACCATTTAAAGCACCTAAAGCAGAACCTTGTACAACAGGACCATTATCACCATCATAGTCATAGAAACTAAGAAGATCTCTTACTTCCATTTCTACTAATTCAAGTAATTCTTCATCATCAACCATATCCACTTTATTCATGAATACAACGATACGAGGAATACCTACCTGACGACCTAAAAGGATGTGCTCACGAGTTTGTGGCATAGGACCATCTGTTGCAGCAACAACAAGAATAGCACCATCCATTTGAGCAGCACCAGTTACCATGTTCTTAACATAATCCGCGTGACCTGGACAGTCAACGTGAGCATAGTGACGGTTAGCTGTAGAATATTCTACGTGTGAAGTGTTAATAGTAATACCTCTTTCTTTTTCCTCAGGAGCGTTGTCAATAGAGTCAAAACTTCTCATTTCAGAAAGACCTGCGTTAGCAAGTACAGTAGTAATAGCAGCAGTTAAGGTAGTTTTACCGTGGTCAACGTGCCCTATAGTACCAATATTTAAGTGAGGTTTGGAACGATCAAATGTTGCCTTTGCCATGATTTAAATAATTTTAATCTTAGTTATTATTAGTGTTTAATTTTTAAACTTACCTGACACGCTGATTATAGATTCTTTACTAAACGCAAAAAACCGAGCGTAAAAATACACTCGTTTAATTAGCAGCGACTGCTATTGAGCCAACGACGGGATTTGAACCCGTGGCCTCTTCCTTACCAAGGAAACGCTCTACCCCTGAGCTACGTCGGCTTAGAATATACCCTATAAACAAGACCGAAGTCTGAATTACCCAGGGCTGACCTTCTCAGCTAAAGGGCTCATAAAAGCCATAAATGACTACAACCAAAGCCTATCAGATTTGGTTTAATAAAAATTGAAAAATATTCTTCAATTTTAATTGTGATTAATTTAATCAATCACAACTTAGAGCGGGAGACCGGGTTCGAACCGGCGACATTCAGCTTGGAAGGCTGACGCTCTACCAACTGAGCTACTCCCGCATAAACTTTTAAATAAATTAAAAGTTTTGCATTAAATGTGGGGAGAGCAGGATTCGAACCTGCGAAGTCGTAAAACAACAGAGTTACAGTCTGTCCTCGTTGGCCGCTTGAGTATCTCCCCAATATTGGTAAATCAATATTTCAAAAAACGCTTTTACCGCGCTTAGCGCAAGTTTAATAAATCCTAAGAGAATTAAAAAACTTAGTTTTAAAAGAGCCGATGGAGGGACTCGAACCCACGACCTGCTGATTACAAATCAGCTGCTCTAGCCAGCTGAGCTACATCGGCTTTTATTACTTTTTCAAGTGTAAAAAACTCCGCTATTTCTAACGGAGTGCAAATGTAAAACAAATTTTAGATTGACAAAACCTTTTTTCATTTTTTTTTACGCAACTGCTCTATTTTTTTCCTTATTTCTAATTAATAAACGCTCTAAAGAGCTCGCACAATTATAAGCACCTTCCTCGAAAGACTTAGCTTGTTTTTTAACAATCAACTCGTTACCGGGAATACTCAGTAAAATTTCTACAATTTTGTTATCCCTACCACTAGTTTTCTGAACTTTTAAAAAAATATCAGCATAAATTATCTGATCGTGAAATTGTTCGAGCTTATCCATCTTCTTTTGAATAAAATTGATCAATTTTTGATCTGCTACAAAGTTTGGGGTTTGAACATTTACTTTCATAGGTTTGGGTTTAAAAGTTACTTATTTAGAAATAAATTACTGCTTTTTAATATTGCGAGGATGTGCATTTTTATAAACCTTACCTAGTTCTGCAATACTTGAGTGTGTATAAACTTGAGTTGCAGCCAGACTAGAATGCCCTAACAATTCTTTTACAGCATTTAAATCTGCGCCATTATTAAGCAAATGAGTTGCAAATGTATGCCTAAGCATATGAGGACTCGTTTTTGTTTTTTTAGACGCTTCACTAAAGTAGCGATTTATAATTCGGTAAACAAAGGTTTCATACAATTTATCGCCCTTATCTGTAAGTAACAAATAAGGCAAATCAACTGAACCCCAGCTTACTAACCTTACACTTAAATATTTTTTTAAAATATTCTCCAGCCAATTTATTAAAGGTATTAATCGCTCTTTATTTCTTTTACCAAGTACTTTAATTGTGCCCGTTGAAAAATCTATATCAGAAAGTTTCAAATTTATTAATTCACTTCTACGCATTCCAGTAGCATAAAAGAGCGTTATTATTGTAAAATCTCTGATTGATTTAAAATCATCTGCTTCACCTAAACCCTGGAGAACAGCATTAACTTCACTTTGAGAAAACGGAATCTGAATCTCTTTTTTTATTTTTAAAGATTTATGTTTTGCCAATGGCGAAATTTCAACATCACCTATTTTTTGTAGAAATTTAAAATACGCCTTTAACGAGGCTATTTTTCTATTAATACTCCTGTGAGTTAAATCCCTTTCCGAAAGATGCGCGACATAGGCTCTAACATAAGAATAAACAACATCTTTAGCATCTTCAACACCATATTGAATGGCTATAAATTGAAAGAAATCATTTATATCGCCACTATAAGCCAAGATTGTATGCGAACTGTAATTACACTCAAATTCTAAATAATCTAAAAAGGCTTTTGTGTTCATGATATACTTAAGGAGAGAAAGATACTAAAACAAGAAAAATCCGCTAAGATAAATCTTAACGGATTTTTTATTTTGTGAAAGAGGGTTAGTCTCTCTGTTAATAATCCTATGTAAGAATAAAATCTTACAGACGGAAATTATTAAATATTCTCTTGATCGCGAAGTCCTTGAATATAAGAAGCTTTTTGAATCTCACGTCTTCTAGAAACAGAAGGCTTAGTGAAAGCTTGACGATCACGCAGCTTACGCATTGTTCCCGTTCTATCAAATTTTCTTTTAAAACGCTTCAGCGCTCTATCGATATTTTCTCCGTCTTTTACTGGTATAATTAACATAGTGGTACCTCCTTTCTTTAAAATTCTTTTCAGTTTACAGGCTGCAAATATAATCTAAACTTTAAAACTAACAAGCCTGTTTTTATTTAAATATTATAACAACCTATTTTGCTGCCGGCTTGTATTCTTTTTTATCGATAATCATCTTAGCTATTATCTCTTTTAATATCTCAGATGTACCCCCTCCTATAGGCCCTAGCCTACTATCTCTAAACATTCTTGCTAATGGATATTCTTCCATATAACCATAACCTCCCAACATTTGAAGACATTTATAAATAACTTCATCTGCTATTTTAGTAGAAAGCAATTTAGACATACTTGCCTCTTTAACCACATATTCACCTGTATTCAGACTATTAGCAATAGTGTAATTAAAAGATTTTACCATTTCAATCTCACTTGCCATTTCTGCTACTGAATGTCTAAGCGCTTGAAATTTATCTATGGTTTTCCCAAAAGCTGTACGCTCTGCCATATAACCCATTGTATAGTCTAATGCATACTCTGCACGAGCATGTGCATTAACCCCCATTATAAGGCGCTCTAAAGCAAAATGCTGCATTATATATGAGAATCCTTTGTTCTCTTCTCCCATAAGATTTTCTTTTGGGATTTTTACATCACTAAAAGCAATCTCACCGGTATCTGACGCTCGCCATCCTAATTTGTCAAGTTTTGTAGCACTAATACCTGGTGTGTCTCTATCTACTATAAAAATACTAAGACCTTTATTACCTTTTTCAGGATCTGTTTTAGCAGCTACTATTAAATAATCTGAATAAACGCCATTAGTAATAAAAGTTTTGGATCCGTTTAAAATATAATGATCTCCATTAAGAATAGCGGTACTTCGCATCCCAGCAACATCAGATCCTCCAAATGGTTCTGTAATACACAGACACCCTATTAATTCTCCGGTTACACTTGATGTTAAATATTTTTCTTTAATAGCTGGTGAACCTTCAGCTTTTAAGTGCGTCATCGCTAAATACGCGTGAGCCCACATTGCTGCAGCAAAACCGCCACTGTTTACACGTTGCAATTCTTCAAGAAAAATTACCGTATAAAAAATATCAAGATCCAGGCCGCCATATTCTTCAGGAGAGGCTAAGCCAAAATAACCCATCTCTCCCATTTTTGTCCAGATAAAACGCTCTATCTGGCCTGTCTTCTCCCATTTCTCAATATGAGGAACAACTTCCTTTTGTAGAAATTCTCTAAGACTTTCTCTAAAGAGCTCATGCTCTTCTGAAAAGTTTACATTTTTCATTTATTAAGCTTTATATTGTTAATAGGTCATTGGAAAGGAAGTTTTGCAAGGAGAAATTGCATTATTCTCAAATAAACCTATGTATTACTGGCTGGTTGACAAATATAATTTAATTCGATCTAATTTGTAAGGGGTTATGCCTTCAATTTTAAGAAGTTCATCAAGATTTTTAATTCCCTCATTAAGTATTCGGTAGTCTATAATTGATCGCGCTATATCAAATGTCAAAAAAGGCACCGTTGCGAGGTCTGAAGCATTAGCCTTGTTGACGTTTATCAAAACAATAACCGGTTTCGATTTAACTGTGAATTCTTTTTTTACTTCAATAACTTGATTGCGCTTAACATTATATATATCGTATAACTGATTGTCTTCTATAAAACCTCCTATTTTCTTTCTGTATGCTAAAATAAGCCTTGCACTCTCTTCAGTCATTTCTGGCAAATTTATTAAGTTTTCAAATGTGGCTTTATTTAAATCTTTCTGATCATTAAACGATTTAAACGCATTGTAGGATTCTTTTTTAATTGTCTTCTTGGGATTATTAACCCAATCTGGAAATTTAAAATATGGAGAGATCGCCGCAAGTAAAGAATCTGAAACACCAGTAACTTTTTGAAAATCTTCAGAAGAGTTAATCCACTTACCTTCTTTACGAAAACTGAAAAGTTTATCGAGTTCTTGTGTACTCAATCCCAATGTATATCCTTTGTAATCTGTTATGAAGTTAGGATTGAAAGGATATATTTTTGGTGTGCTTTTTAAAGTTTCTATTTCTTTTAAAGAATCTATGCGCGCCTGATAAATTGCAATATCATCAATAGATTCTAACGAATTTTCTTTTTGAATAGTCCAAAAATAAAAAATCCAACAGGCACTAAGAATTATAACTAAAAGTAAAATCCCACTGCGCTTTTTAGAATCAAGCATCAAGTGGGATTTTAGTTTCATAAATATTTACTATTCGATTAACTTTTCTGTTTAGCTACACGTTGCTTTTTAAACAACTCGTTTGCTTTTAATTTCCTGAAGTACTCCCGTAAATCACTTCTAACCTCTCCACTAAGTATGTACAATCCTATAATATTAGGAAAAGACATAGCTAATATCATCATATCAGAGAAGTCGAGCACTGCACCTAAACTTACAGAAGCTCCTACAACTACGAAGAATAAAAATAATACTTTATATAATAATTCCATCTTTTTGCTTTTACCAAAAAGATAAGTCCATGCACGCATCCCATAATACGACCAGGAAATCATCGTAGAGAATGCAAATAAAAATACAGCCGCAGCAAGAACATATGGAAACCACGATATCACACTACCAAATGCATCTGAAGTTAGATCTGCACCTGCAACACCTGTCACCTCATGCATACCTGTAAATATTAGAACTAGTGCTGTTAATGTACACACCACAACTGTATCAATAAAAGGCTCTAAAAGTGCAACAAAACCTTCTGAAGGAGGATGGTTTGTCTTTGCCACACTATGTGCTATAGCTGCAGAACCCACACCTGCCTCATTAGAAAATGCAGCTCGTTGAAATCCTACAATTAAAACTCCCAGTATACCACCTTTTAAAGCACTTGGACTAAATGCACCATCAATAATTGCGGTAAATGCCGGTCCAATATTTTCAATGTTTATAAAAATAACCGTAAGAGCTCCTAAAACATAAATACCTGCCATAAACGGTACAATTTTTCCCGTAACCTTAGCGATACTATTTATACCTCCTATAATAACGATACCTACAAGCACAGCTACTATAACTCCAAACCAAAATCCGTTTCCTTCTAATCCTGGAAATTGACCACTTAATATTTCAAAAGACTGGTTTGCCTGAAACATATTTCCACCTCCAAAAGAAGCCCCAATCGCTAATACGGCAAATGCTGTCGCCAATACTTTTCCAAAACCGCCCATATTGCGTTTTTCGAGACCGTAACGTAAATAATTCATAGGCCCTCCAAAGACACGACCATCAGGTAAAATATCACGGTATTTTACCCCTAAAGTACATTCCACAAATTTTGAAGACATCCCTAGTAAACCTGCAACAATCATCCAGAACGTAGCACCTGCACCACCTAATGATACTGCTACTGCCACACCTGCTATATTTCCTAAACCTACGGTAGCTGATACTGCAGTTGCCAATGCTTGAAAGTGTGTAATACTACCTGGAGCATTAGGGTCGTCGTACTTTCCTTTTGCTAATTCTAAACTATGTTTGAAGCCTCTAAAGTTGATAAAGCCCATACGCACAGTAAAAAATGCAGCTCCAAAAATTAGCCACACCACTATAAATGGGATACTATTTGTTTGTTTATCACCATTAGCATAAACTAATGGTACCGGATCATCATATATTATTTCTGCAAAAACATCTGCATTAGTTTCAATTAAATGCTTTTGATTATTGGGATTATATATGATCCCGCCTTCTTCTTCTAAGTGTTTAATTTCACCATTTGCATCGGCGATAATTTTAATTTCAGTACCGTTGCTTTCTGAAATTATGGCAATTTCCTGACCTTTTTTAACTTTTGCACCGTCTTCGACAAGCCATCTTTCTAACGTGAAAATATCTTCAGTATCTGCAGTCCATCCCGGTATAGACACCATTTTTAAATCTGCATAAATTACAGGATCATACAAATTTAAAGCTGCAAAAGGGTCCCAAAATAAAACAGAGCCCATAGCTGCCACAGCAGGAGTCATCGTACCATTAAAAATTTCGGTTATAGACTCTGCTTCTATTTTAAATTCCTTTGTAATAGAAGTTCCTGCAGCATCAGTCACCATTACTTGATGGGTAACACCTTCGGTAAGAGATTCTGCAGTGTTTGAAGTAAGCGATGTACTTTGATCACTCCACTTATAACTATAAGGCGACTGGCCTCCAGAAACTACTATTTTAGCAACACCATCATTAATTTTTGAAGTAGGGTTAAGGATTTCTGCTGTTACTTTTAGATCCTGCGCAAATACCATAACAGGCAATACGAAGACTAAAAAAAATAATTTTTCTTTCATAGCTTTTATTAAGTTCATATAGATTTAGTCAGAAGTTGCAAGATGCTAAAAAAATAGTCTATTACAAAGGCTACAGCCGTTAAAACTGTTGATGTTTCTACATTCTACAAAGAATACTTCAAACAAATCTCTTAGTTATTAAGGATTTATTCAATAAAAAACACCCTCTTTAAAATTAATTAAAGAGGGTGTTTTTACAGATACTTCAATCTATTTTTTCTAACTAATGGCTTCCTTTTTTAATTTAATAGCGGCTAAATAACGGTTGAGTTGCTTTTTAACAACCGGGAATAAAAAGAATAAACCTACCATATTCGGAAAAATCATTGCAAAAATCATAGCATCTGAAAATTGCCAAATAGAGCCCATATTTGCTGCAGCACCTATTACAATAAAGCTTAAGAATAACATTTTATAGACTATATCTGCTACTTTCCCTCTTCCGAAGAGAAACTTCCAGGATTGTAAGCCGTAGTACGACCATGAGATCATCGTTGAAACTGCAAATAACACTACAGCAATAGTTAAAAAGATATTTGAAAAAGGAATATATTCATGAAATGCCTTTGAAGTGATACCTGCACCTTCATAGGAAAGACCATCAATAATAACAGCCCCTGATCCATCACCCCCATACTCAAAATAGCCTCCAAAATTAAAAATTATAATAACTAAAGCAGTCATTGTGCAAATAATCACTGTATCAATAAATGGCTCTAATAAAGCTACCAAACCTTCACTTGCAGAATATTTTGTACGTACGGCCGAGTGAGCAATAGAAGCAGAACCTGCTCCTGCTTCATTAGAAAATGCAGCCCTTTTAAAACCCACTAATAAAACCCCAATAACACTACCTACTCCAATCGCGGTAGGATTAAAAGCTTCCTGAATAATTAAGGCGATAGCGTCATCTAAAAGTGAAAAATTTGAACCAATAATATATAGACACGCTACTAAGTACATAATGGCCATAAATGGCACAACCTTTTCAGTAACTTGAGCAATTCGCTTAATACCTCCTATGATTATAACACCTACAAGAATTGCAATTACAATACCTATTGTGAATCCTGCACCTGTACTTTCTAAATTAAAAAGTTCTTTTAAAACTATTGTTGCCTGATTGCTCTGAGCAGCGTTACCCCACCAAAAGAACCACCTACACAAAAAATAGCAAATATTACTGCTGCTATCTTTCCTAAAGTTGCAAAGCCCTTTTCTTTCAAACCTTTAGTCAGATAGTACATTGGACCACCGTAAACGGTACCATCTTCACCTACATCTCTGTACTGAACACCTAAGGTACATTCAACAAATTTTGTTGACATACCCAGAAGACCGCAAACAACCATCCAGAAAGTTGCACCGGGACCACCTAAAGCAATTGCTAATGCCACACCGGCAATATTACCGTTACCTACGGTACCTGAGACCGCAGTTGCTAAAGCCTGAAAATGACTTACTTCACCAGCGGAAGATTCGTCGCGAATAGTATCTACGATATCACCGTCTATAGCTAGATCGCCGTCCAGATTTTCTATATGCTCCTCAAGATTAACTTTATTTAAGTCAACCCCGTTTGCTATACCATCTTCACCATAGAGTAATTTAGCCCCGTGATTTTCAATATCTTCATACTTACCACGTACAGTTTGTATGGCTCTCCAAAAGTATCTGAAATTTGGAAAACCAAAATATAATGTAAAGAATACTGCACTAAATACTAAAAGAATAAGTACAAAAGGAATCCCAAAAACATTGAAGAAAATGATATTGAAGAAAAAATCTGATATGGGTGCAAATGCCTGATCAATTTGCTGGTCTATACCTACTTCGGTTACTTCTTGAGCAGACATGTTAAATGCAGATAAAAGCAAGAAACTTGCTATGGAAAGGTGTTTCATAAATTGGAAAAAACATTAAATTAAAAATAGAGTACTATCAAGTATTTGACAGGTTTATCTAATTACTCTTCACGATTTAGTAAACATACTACTAAATCGCAAATTCTTTATGTAAATTTTCAATCTGTTCAGGTCTTCCAATTACAATTAATTTTGAATCTTTTTCTAAAAGCATAGAAGCTTCAGGATTGATAACATAATCTCCCTGAGGAGATTTATAGCCTATAATTGAGCATCCAGTCCTATTTCTCAGGTCAATGTCTCTAATGGTACGCGTTACGTGGTCTGGGCAAACAGCTTCATAGGTTATCTCCTGAACATTGACTCTCCCAGCGGTTGTTACCTGTAAATTATCTAAGAATTCAACTAAATCTGGCACAACCACTAAAGATGCCATGTGGTCACCGCCTATTTTATCGGGCATAATAACATTATCGGCTCCGGCAAACTTTAGTTTTCGATATGTGGTTTCTTCAGAAGCACGACTAATAATTTTCATAGCGGTATTCATTTGACGCGCAGAAAGCACCACAAATAAATTATCAGAATCATCTGGCAATGCAGATATCAATGTAGAAGCACGCTTAACCCCTGCTTCTATAAGCACCTCATCTTCATTAGCATTTCCTAAAATAAACGGCATTTCTTCAGATTGAAATCTGTTAACGATCTCTTCATCCCGCTCTATTACGACAAAAGATCTTTTATAGGTTGTAAGTTTTTGAACAGCTTGTTTACCATTACGACCATAACCTACTACTATAACATGATCTTTCAAATTATCTATTATCTTTTGCACCCTGCGTTTTTTTAATAATTCTACATTACTACGTTTTAAAATATATTCTGTAATTACCGAAATGGCATAACCCAGTACTACTACACTTACTAAAATTAAAACTACCGTAAATAATTTTGCCGTATCATTTAAGGGTTGCACTTCTCCAAATCCTACTGTACTTATGGTTATTATAGTCATATAAACCGCATCTACCCAAGTGTAAAGCGCTAAAAACCGGAAGCCCAATATTCCTAAACACAGCGTACCTATAACCAGTAATATAGCTACGTAAAATCTATTTTTTAATATACTTCCCATTCTTATAAGTCAAACACAGAAGTGCGTTTTGTATAGACGAGATCTTTTAATTTTAACCAGAAAGCTAAAACTAAATACACAGCAAATCCTAAACCTGCTGTGGCAAATGATAAATAGATGAAAAACAAACGCACATTTTTTGCTCTAATACCCATTCGATCTGCGAGACGAGATGAAACATAAAACCCGTTGCGTTCAAAAAAGTGCCTAATATTAAATATTAACTTCATTTTAAAAGTTCTGTAGTACGTGCAAATTACTAAAATTAACCGTGTAAGATTAGCTTATCCTCTGTTGAGTATAGAATTCCCTATTTGGCACGAAAGACATCTGTTGAGGTTACAGTAATTTTTCTTGAGTTCAATAAATGCCTGAGTGTTCAACGCATTATGCTTTAGAGGCTTTAAACTATGAAAACCTGAGACAATTGAATTTTTCTCACTAGGAATTGCCGTAATTAATTCTAAAAGGTTCTCTTCAATTGCAATTCCCTGAGCTTTTGCAAAAGCAAATTTGACGGGTATAATAGAATTTATAATTAATAAATCTACAAAAGCCGGCGTTAATTTTTTAATACGTTTTTTATGTGTTTTATTGAAATTGTAATGCGTTTGCCAATATGTTGAAGTTTCAATAGTGAATAGAGACTGAAATTCCTTACGGGTTTTAGCTGCATTTATCTGAGCAAAAATAGTAGTATGTTTCTCATACAATTGCGCAAGTTGTGATAAGCGTATTGTAGGAAAATTAGGAGGTCTCAACTTAAAAAACTGAATTGCATGGTGTAACGAATCTTTTAAATCAAACTTACTTTTATTAAATTCAAAATCATTAAGCCAGCTTTCTGTCTGCGCATCGCGTTCACCGGGAGTGTTTAAAAGACCACATATACCTAAAAATACAGCTTCTAACTGATTGTTAGCGACAGCCAATTTACGTATTGTTTTAAACGGAATTATCAATGCGATTTCCTCAAAAGCATCCGCATTTACAACAGTCCCAAAATTGCGGGCGAGCATAGCAAAAAGAACAGCTTCCCAATCACCCTTTTGAAGCATTAATAACCGCTCTACCTCTAAAACTTTTCGTTCTAACCGTTCAAAATATATTCGCTCGAGCCAATTCTGTACTAGGAGGTCAGAAACCTCAGCAAAGTCTGCTTCGCAGTTAATAAACTTATAATTCTTAGTCTCTAAAAGTTTTTGATAATTTAATAGTATCTGCTTGTCTATAATATTATTCAGCTCTAACGTAGGTATGGGTTGATTAGAAACATCATAAACTTCACAGTCTGCCTCCCAGACAACATGCAAAATCACATTATTATAGGCAGAATCTTGCTCATGATTGTGCAGAAACCAATCTGAACAGCGTACATGAATTTCAATATTACCTGCCCAATGCTGATTATTAATACGTATTTGAGCATTAAAGAAATCTGGACCAGAAAGCTGATTGTGGGTTCCGGGATTTATAATTTCAATACTCTCATTAGAAGTTGTAAAAAGAGATTGCGACGTTGCGGCATTACCCAACTTTCTAAATTTCCATAAGTAATGAAGTAATGCTTCTTTCATTCTTATAAATGTAATTAAAATTTAGCATAACCTTAATAACATCAACCGCTCGTGCTTCTTAATTTTAAAAAAAAATCAAAGAAACAATACTATGAAAAAATCAATTTTTATACTTAGTCTGGCTACAACATTAGTTATTTCATCTTGTGTAAACCGAAAAACAAATAGCGATGAAATGAGGCTTGAAGACAAAACCGAAAAAATAGCTGAAGACGGCACCACCCAGGTTGAACTAAGTGATGTGTCAACTAATCAAAAAGACCTCGCTGAAATAAATAGCGCTAAAAATCAGATAAATAAATACTTTGATGCCTTAAATGAAGGAGATGATATGAAAGCTTATGAAGCAATGTCAATCACTAGTGATCGAGGTACTAGAAGTGATTTTTCAGATAAGCATGCTAATATTGAGACCGTAACGGTAACTTTTACAGAAACCGAAAAAGCCACAGTTACAACTCAAGATAATGGTACAAACATCAAGTTGCCGCTACGGTATACAATTAAAACTAAAGATGGTAATTCTGAAACCTATAATGGCTATGCAACCATCTCTAAAAATGGAGAAGATGAAGATTATAAAATAGAACGTTTAAACGCATCTAAAGAAGATATTTAATCAATAAATCCTTTTTCACGCATCCAGTCGTCATTATACATTTTACCAACATAGCGGCTACCGTGATCGTGAAAAAGGACTACTACCACGTCATCTTTTGTAAAATGCTCTTTCAGTTGAAGCAATCCTTTTATAGCTGCACCGGCAGAATTACCTAAAAAGAAACCTTCTTCTTTAGATAAGCGTTGTGTGTAAACTGCAGCATCTTTATCTGTGACTTTTGTGAAACCGTCAATAACATTAAAATTCACATTTAGCGGCAGAATATCTTCGCCTATCCCTTCCGTAATGTAAGGGTAGATCTCATTTTTATCAAATATTCCGGTTTCGTGGTATTTCTTAAAAACGGAGCCATAAGTATCAACACCCCAAACTTTTACGTTTGGGTTTTTCATTTTTAGATAAGATCCTACACCAGAAATGGTACCACCTGTACCTACTCCTACTACAAAATGAGTGATTTTACCAGCAGTTTGCTCCCATATCTCGGGTCCTGTAGATTCAAAATGCGCTTTACAATTGCTGGGATTGTCATATTGATTTACGTACCAGGAATTGGGTGTTTCCTCGGCAAGACGTTTTGAAGTACTGTAGTAAGACCTGGGATCATCTGGCTCTACATCTGTAGGGCAAACAATTACCTCACTCCCTACAGCTTTTAAAATATCTACTTTCTCTTTACTTTGTTTATCTGAGATTACGCAAATCATTTTATAGCCTTTTACAATAGCTACAAGCGCAAGCCCCATTCCTGTATTGCCAGAAGTACCTTCAATAATTGTACCTCCCGGTTTTAAAATCCCGGCTGCTTCTGCATCTTCAACCATTTTAAGAGCCATTCTATCTTTTACAGAATTCCCGGGGTTAAAAGTCTCGTATTTGGCTAAAACCAAACAGGGGAGTTCTGCAGTAAGTTTATTGAGTTTTACAAGCGGTGTATTACCTATTGTTTCAAGAATATTCTGGGCGTATTGCATAAAAATCTACTTAGGGTCGCAAGTTATAATTTTAATAAATTTCTACATATTACTCACTCACACTATTTATTCCGAAAAAAATAAAGAGAGAAAATCATTTAAAATGAGAATTTACAAGACTTTTTAACTACTAAATTTTGAGCTTTTAGGATTGTAATTCTTTGAGGCGACTAAGTTATTTTATTGTTAAGACCTTCTTTTTCTTAGTTTTACGTATCCAATATAGAATACTAAACGTTCCTAATACTGAAGGTAAAACCCATACCGCAACACCGGGAATACTTAAACCGGCAACTAGAAATGCCGTTACTGAAGCGATGTAAGCTCCCATTATTTTTCCTATATGTTGCACAAGCCAGGCAGTTTTGGTCTTTCTTGGATTTTTTAAAAAACGGATATCTGTAGTACATATTATTAGCCCTATTATACCAAAATAGACATATAAAAAGGAAACCTCAGCAAATGCTAAACTCCCATAAACCATCATAAAAAGCGAAATTAAAATCATAAGACCCGTAATTAGCCAGTCTACCTTAGACACCTCAACTTTAATTGATTTGAATCTTAATGCCCGTTTACCTACGATTACCATATAAATAGTAAACAAACCTATTAAAAACAAAAATTGATTTTTATGACCCGGCATACACGCTACAGGCAATGATATTCCTGAACTCACAAGCATTCCTATCGCAAACCAGTTGCCTGCTTTTTTGTGAAGTTTACTTCCTTTCTTAACCACAAAACTTAGCGTCCCGGCGATTAAACCTATAGCTCCGAAAAAAGCGTGAATGTAAATAGCGATTGTAATTGTAGTTTCCAATTTTATAAATGTATTGATTAGCGTGTCAAAGATGTATCACTAATCACAGTTTGAAAATTAGAAATTACTCAGTTGTCAAAAACAACCACCCGATTGTAATATCTCTAGAAAATTTCCGCGAATGCGAAAGTAAAAAAGGTCTTAATTAAATTTTATAGTCTTTACAGGAGAAATACGTGTGATTACATAAGATGGTACCAGAAGCATTACAGCACATAAAATAAACGTGCCCACGTTAAGAAGAACAATATAGTACCAGTCTATATAAACAGGAGCTTCACTCACATAATATGTTTCGGGATTTAATGTTATAATACCCAAATATTTTTGAAGCAGTAGTAAACCTATACCAATAATGTTACCCCAGAATAAACCTATACCTACCAAATAAAGTGCATTGTACATAAATATTTTACGTATGCTCCAATTGCTGGCTCCTAAAGCTTTAAGAATACCTACCATAGGTGTTCGCTCTAAGATAAGTACGAGTAAAGCGACTATCATATTAATACCGGCCACAATAATCATCACTACGATAATAAGTGCGATATTAAAATCAAATAACGATAACCATTCAAAAATAGAATAGTACTTTTTTGTGATTGTCATAGAATTTAAGAACGAACCCGTATTCTCAAACACCTCGTTTCCTATAGCATCAAGACGATCAAAATCTGAAACAAATACTTCAAATGCTCCCACTTGGTTGTCATCCCATTTATTTAGTTTTTGAACGTGTCGTATATCTGCAAACAAGAAACTCTCATCAAATTCCTGAAAACCGCTATCGTAGATTCCTACTATATCAAAACGTCGATTTAAAAATCCGCCATCTTCTTTTAAGAAAAACACGATTACTTTATCTCCATTTTTAAACCCTAAACGTTTAGCCTGGTAATTACTTACTAAAATCTCTGTGTTTAGCCCTGCATTATAATCTGGTATTCGCCCTTCTATAAGAAAATCTTTCATATAATCCCAGCGATAATCTGCTCCTACGCCTTTTACGATTATTCCTTCAAAATCTGTAGGAGTTCGTATTACCCCTGCTTTTGTTGCTGTAGCCTGAATGTGGCTTACGTCGGGCACGGCTGTAAATTGAGGATAGAAAGGTTGATCTTTAGGTATAGGATTTAAAGTAATATCACTGTTATTACCATCAAACTGAGAGATGATAATATCACCATTAAAGGCCGAAACTTTTTCTCGTATCTTTTGTTGCAGACCTACTCCGGTAGCGATGGTTATCATCATCATCACCATCCCCAAAATAATTGCAATTATGGCGATTTTTATAATAGGAGTTGAAGCAGTACTTTTATACTTCTTTGCGCCAATTATGCGTTTAGCTGTAAAATATTCAAAATTCAATCGTATGGCGTTTTATTCGCTCAAAAGTACCCTTTTTTTAGTTTTTGTGTTTGCAATTTCCTGTGGAAACGGTCAACAATCAAAAACAAACACAACCCCATTAGAATTAAAAAATACGTCAGCGCCTGCTTTGACTACCCTCACTCCTACCGAAACATCAAAACTTGTTTTAGGAGCTAATCGTACAGAAGCTTATCTGCCACTCCTTAAAAACAAACGAATTGCCATAGTGGGGAATCCAAGCTCACTTATCTTAAAAGGAGAACAACAGGATGGTACTCAAGTCTATACACATCTTGTTGATTCACTACTAAGTCTTAATCAACATATTATAAAAGTATTTTCTCCAGAACATGGTTTTAGAGGTACCGCAGACGCCGGTGAAGCAGTTAAAAATGGAAGAGATCCTAAAACAGGTCTTGAGGTTATTTCATTATATGGAAACCATAAAAAGCCAAAACCAGAACAGTTAGCGGGTATAGACATTCTTGTTTTTGATATTCAGGATGTGGGTGTTCGTTTTTATACCTATATAGCCACATTGCATTATGTTTTAGAAGCTGCTGCAGATGCGGGTATTGAGGTATTGGTTTTAGACCGGCCTAATCCTAACGGAAGTTATGTAGATGGCCCTGTTATGGAAGCGGCGCACACCAGTTTTCTGGGTATGCACGCAGGAGTACCATTAGTACACGGCATGACCATAGGTGAGTATGCCACGATGATGACTCAAGAAGGTTGGTTAAAAACCACCAAACCAGTAAAACTCACCGTTATTCCCATGCAAGATTACAGTCATAGCTTGCCGTATTCATTACCAGTACGACCATCACCTAATTTACCTAACGATCAATCTGTTATGTTGTACCCCAGCCTTGGTTTATGTGAGGGTACTGCACTCAATGCGGGTCGTGGCACCGAAATGCAATTTCAAATTATAGGTTCACCGTATTTACCTGCTTCAAAATACAAGCTGAGCTATAAGCCTGCACCTAACTTTGGCTCTAAAAGCCCAAAATTTAATGGTGAGGTTTGTAATGGTTTAGACCTAAGAGAAATTTCTAATTTACGCGAGGTAAACCTTACTTATATTATTGACGCGTATGCAAATTACTCAAAGAAAGATGCATTCTTTAACACAGCCAATTTCACTGCCCACGCAGGTACCGCAAAACTTCAGAAGCAAATAGAAAGCGGCGTTTCATTTAGTGAAATTAAAGCCGGGTGGTCACAAGATTTAGAACATTTCAAACAAATACGTTCTAAATATTTGCTTTACAAAGAGTAAATTTTGAACTTTTAATTTTAAAATTCAATCCTATTTTAACTTAATTATTTTCAATATTAATTACGCAAACGATATATATTTCTGTATTTTTAATATCTAATTTTTTAAAAGCTTCTTAATGAAGCACATTTAAGTTTAAAAGTAAAGCAGAAATGAAATCGTTTATAGTCATTATTTGTTTAGTATTTACGTCTACATTTTATGGACAACGTTTGTATGGCACCATAACAGATCTTAAAACAGAAAAACCCATCGCAGGGGTAAATGTTTTTATAAAATCTATTAAGAAAGGTGTTACCTCAAAAAATAACGGAGTATTCTATTTTGAGCAAGCAAATGGGGTTAAGCAGGAAGACACAATTCTTTTTAATATGGTAGGATATCAAACATTGAGTCTTACATTGAGAGAATATCAATCCCAAAATAATGAGATAAAATTATCTCAAGAAAAAATAAACACTAAAAATTCAAGCTCTTCAGGAAAAATAATAACCTTAGGCGCATCATCGCACAAAACCTCTAAATAAAACTTATTTTTCGACTTAATAGTAATGCTTTCAATTATATAATATGAAATTTAAAATACACAAATACGCCTTTTATGGGGCGTTATTTTTTTGCCTTAATCTGGCAGCTCAACAAAATCAGATCCTCTTACCTACTGCCAACCCCGACAAAGAAGGGATGAGTGCACAACATTTATCTTATATAGATTCTATGGCTGTTTCTGCTATTAAGAATAATAAAATACCTGGAATTGTAGCTCTGGTTGCTAGAAATGGTAAGCTTGTTTATCACAAAGCCTTCGGTACTTCAACATCAGATAATAAAGAACTTAAGAAAGACGCCATTTTTAGAATTGCCTCACAGACTAAAGCAATCACTTCTACAGGAGCAATGATTTTATGGGAACGTGGTAAATTTCAATTAGACGACCCTATAAGCAAATACATTCCAGAATTTAAAGATGCTCAGGTATTAGATAGTTTATTACCAGATGGCAGCTATACCACATATCCTGCTTCAAATCCCATTACAATAAGACATTTATTAACCCATACTTCGGGCATAGGTTATGGCAGTATAGACAGTGACCCCAGATTTAGAAAAATTTATGCAGATGCAGGTATTATAGATGGTTTTACTACAAAACCGGTAACACTTGCAGAAAACGAACCAAAATTGGCAAAACTACCCTTGCATCATAATCCCGGTGAAAACTGGGTATACAGCGAAGGCGTTGATGTTGTAGGTTATTTGATTGAACTATTAAGCGGCCAGCCCTTAGATGAGTTTTTAAGAAAAGAAGTTCTAGACCCTTTAGGTATGCACGACACCTGGTTCTATTTACCAAAAGCCAAACAAGATCGTCTCGTTGCAATACAATCTCTTGACGAGAATAACAATTGGGTAGACGCTAAGGCTACAGATTTTTTTGAACCAGATTACCCTATAAAAGGTGCTAAGACTTTCTTTGCGGGTGGAGCAGGACTTTCAAGTACTATAACAGACTATGCACAATTTTTACAAATGTATCTCAACGGCGGAACTTTAAACGGAAAACGCATTCTAAGCCCTTCTACAGTAGCTGTTATCTTAAGTAATCAAATGGGTGATATCTGGGCAGATCAGGGAGCGGGTCACGGCCTGGCTTTTAAAGTAATTGAAGAAGCCGGTTCTAAAAAAGGTGGTCAGGGAAGTGCCGGGACTTTTGAATGGGGCGGCTATTTTAACACACAATATTTTGCAGATCCTGTAGAGAATATAATTGGTATTATAATGAAGCAAACCGTAAATGCTAAAGATGAAACCCCGTGGAAGTTTAGAAACATTGTATTCTCCTCAATAGCAAATTAAGTTTGTAAATCTGTTAAAGAACAACCGTTCTTGATAAAACCTTAGCTGCTAAGTGTTTTATTAAAAACGGTTGTTTTATTTTTAAGACATAACTAACACACTATTTTAATGAAAAAAAACTTTTATCTACCAGTTTTAGGTCTAATGATGAGTACAGGTATTTTTGCTCAAAATCAGCAGGAAATTGTAAAAAGTATTGTAGATGAAGCTACAACAAACTCGCAACTCAAATTACTAGCCCATCAATTACTTGATGTGGTAGGACCGCGACTTGTAGGTTCTCCAGAAATGAAACAAGCTCACGACTGGGCAGTAAAGACCTATACAGATTGGGGCATCCCTGCAGAAAATGAGCAATGGGGAGTATGGAAAGGCTGGGACCGCGGTATCACACATATAGATTTAGTAAGCCCGCGTAGCGTAAGTCTCGAAGGTATGCAACTTGCGTGGAGTCCTTCGACATCGTCAAAAGGTGTAGAAGCCGAAGTCGTAATACTTCCAGAGGCAAAAGACTCGATTAGTTTTCAAAATATGCTTTCTCAGGTAAAAGGAAAATTTGTCTTAATTTCTATGCCACAGCCTACCGGAAGACCAGATGATAACTGGGAAAAATGGGCAACACCAGAATCATTTGAAAAAATGAAAAAAGATAGAGAAGCTCAAAACGATGCGTGGAATACACGTATTAAAACAACCGGATATTCTTCTCGCGAACTACCTAAAATACTTGAGAAAGCAGGGGCTGTAGGTGTAATTACAAGCAACTGGTCTAGAGGTTTTGGTGTAAACAAAGTATTTTCTGCTTATACTGATAAAATACCTATGGTTGATATCGCATTAGAAGATTATGGCCTATTGTACCGTCTTGCAGATTATGGTGACAAACCTACTATAAAGGTGATAGCAGAATCCAAGAATATGGGAGAAGCGCCTACTTTTAATACAATTGCTCAAATTAAAGGAACTGAAAAACCAGAGGAATATGTAATTCTATCAGCACATTTTGATTCTTGGGATGGAGCCCAGGGAGCCACAGATAATGGAACCGGTACACTTGTTATGATGGAAGCTATGCGTATTCTTAAAAAAGTATACCCTAACCCAAAACGTACTATACTCGTAGGACATTGGGGAAGCGAAGAACAAGGTCTTAACGGCTCTCGTTCATTTGTAAAAGACCACCCAGAGATTGTTGAAGGTGTACAAGCCGTATTTAATCAGGATAACGGGACTGGTCGTGTTGCAACGATTTCAGGCAACGGTTTTTTAAACGCTTATGATTATTTGGGAAGCTGGTTAAATGCAGTACCTGATGAAGTTGCGAGTATAGAAACTAATTTTCCTGGAGCTCCGGGGCGTGGAGGTTCTGACTACGCTTCCTTTGTAGCTGCTGGCGCACCGGCATTTAATCTAAGCTCGCTAAGCTGGGATTACTGGAATTATACGTGGCACACTAACCGTGACACCTATGACAAAATCGTTTGGGACGATGTGCAAAATAATGTAATCCTTACTGCAGTTTTAGCCTATATGGCAAGTGAAGATGAAGATAAGACTTCCCGTGAACAAATTGTTTTGCCTATAAACAAAAGAACCGGAGAGCAAATGACCTGGCCTGAGGCTAGAGATAGTACACGCCGTGGCGGACTAGATGATTAAGTTCTAAATCAAAGACCTATTTTTTTATAATAAAATCCCCGAAGAGAATTCTCCGGGGATTTTTAATTTAATTATCTACTAATTTTTTTTCAGTTGAACATTAATGTATTTAATCTACAGGTTTTGAATTTCCTTAACCTGTTCTTCACTCACCGTTAGCAGTCCCGGTTTAACTAAACGGCCTATCATCTCCCTCCAGTTTTCATTTTGCTCAAAAATACCTTTGAATATAGGCTTAGATTCTTCTAACTGACCGTCATTTGCCATAGCAACTGCTTTCCAGAATTTCATTTCAAGATTATCAGGAAACAAGGTTTCAGCAGTACCGTATTGTTTCAACGCTTCGGGCATATCGCCTGCTTCAACGGCCAGATCTCCATTATTCATATACTCATAAGCACGAGCCACTTTCAGTAAACGATCTAGTTCTTCAATAGGATTCTCGTGATCATCTACACGTAAATTAATCTTATATTCTTCCCACGGGTTTTCAACTAAATCAGGACCCACTACGATTAATGCTGCACTTTGCTTTCCGCGGATATCCCCACCGGCCTGCTCTGCCGCTTTTAAAACCGCAACCATACGTTCTGCCAGCGGCAGAGTTTCATTTTCTTTAAAGGCTTTTTCCATCGCAGGAACCGTTTTATCGGTCAACATCATATTTGCCTGTACCGAAAAATTATCACCGGTAATCTGATCTGCATACATCACACATTTTGCACCGGTGTATGCTGATGCTGTTCCGTTTACATCTAGAAAAGCCACCTGGCGGTAGGCTTTGCCTTCATCTTCGGCAATAAGTTGCTCTAGTGCTTTTTCTGCAGACAGGCCATCCTGCATTAACTTTAATCCTTTAGGCCCATATGCAGGATTTACAAAAGACTGGGTCGCTACTACGCCAACCCCACTCTTTCCCCAGGAGACTAAAGAGCCTACACTAAACCAGTGGCTTTGCACAGCAACTGCCATCTCACCGGTTTTTGCATCTCTGGCTACTATTGAAAAGGTGTGCGCAAATGCACTTTTATCTGCTGGAATATTTTGACTATACCCAACTGCTGTTAGTAGTAAAATTAAAAAGGTAAATACTGTTTTCATAGCTTCTATTTTTATTTCAATTTAATGCGTTCTTTCATTTTCTCGACAATATTATAGGCTGCGGGACATACCGGAATATTCTTAAGTGTGATATTTGTAATCTGTTGAAATTTCTTTCGATCTGTATGCGGGAATTCGGCACAGGCTTTTGGCCGAACATCGTAAATCATACAGTAATTATCTGCACCTAAAAAGGTACACGGCACGCTTTGTAAGACATAATCTTTGTCTTCGTCTATGCGCAAATAGGTATCTATAAACTGCACATCTTTCATTCTAAAATGTTTTGCAATGCGGCTTATGTCTCTATCTGTAAAAAGCGGACCGGTAGTTTTGCAGCAGTTTGCACATTCAAGACAATCTGTTTGCTTAAATTCCTCTTCGTGCAATTCCTGCATTTGATAATCTAAATCCTTTGGCGGCTTACGCTTCAGTTTTTTAAAATAGGCAGCATTTTCTTTATGCTTATCTTTGGCAAGATTGGGTAACTGCTCAATAAATTCATCCATACCACAAAAATAAGTAAATAAACGGCCTCATTATATGCTGAAAAAAGATTCTGAAAACCCTGATATATTTGGCAGGGCGCTACTTGATTTTTACAATAATAACTATACAGAAGACATCACAGTAATTTCTTCATTAACCGAAGATGACGTGATACCTGTACCCTATCTTTTTAGATCGTATGCAGAAATGCCCGAACTCGAACAAAAGGCATTAGATCTGACTACAGGAAAAACTCTTGATATAGGCTCCTGTGCAGGGAGTCACGCGCTATACTTACAGGAGAAAGGTATTGATGTAATAGCGCTAGATCAATCTACAGGAGCTATTGAAGTATGTAAGAAAAGGGGCATACATAAAACAATACAGGCCGATATACGTAACTATTCTGAAGAAAAATTTGACACGCTGCTCTTAATGATGAATGGTACCGGTATTTTTCAGCGGTTAGAATTTGTACAGGACTATCTCAAACATTTGGAGCTTCTTTTAAATGATTCTGGCCAAATTCTGGTAGATTCTTCAGACATCGCTTTTATGTATGAAGAGGAAGACGGGAGTTACTGGCGCGATGCAACTCGGGATTACTATGGCGAAGTAACTTTTAAAATATCTTATAAAAATAAAACCTCTAAATCATTTGACTGGCTCTATCTTGATTTTGAAACCTTAAAAAAAGAAGCTTTATCAATAGGTTTAGTATGTGAGAAAATTGCAGACGGGCCACATTTTGAATACCTCGCGAAGCTTACGAAACCTTAAATAGAATAGTTACGTAAATTATTTGAAGAAGATTACAATTACAAAACCTTAATATTCAAAAGTGCTAAAACTGTATTAAACCCAATACAACAAGAGCTAATAAATCTACGTTTAGTTACTTTTAGCACCTTTTAAAACAAAAAAATGAACTTAAAATCAATTACCCCCTACTTAATACTAGTATTCGTATTCCTTACTATATCCTGTTCTAGCGACAGTGGCAATGAAGTCACGGTAGATCCTAAAGCAGCAAATAATAAAAGCCTAGGAACAGCTGCACGAGACTTTTTGAGCGCTGAAAGTTTTACTGGATTGCACGTTGAGATCGCTTATGTTAACGGTTTCAAACCATCTGCAACTACAATTAATAACTTGAGAGCCTTCTTTAACGCACGCCTTAATAAACCAGATGGCATCACCATCACCGAAACAGTTGTACCCGCCACAACAGTAGGTAGTTTAAGTAGAGAAGAGTATGTAAAGATTGAGAAAGATAACAGAACTATTTTTAATGCGGGAGATGAGCTTGCTGTCTGGATTTTTTTTGCTGACCAAAACTCAGAGAGTGATGAGGGAAATAGTCGTATTCTAGGTACCGCATACCTAAACACGTCGTGTATTATTTTTGAAAAAACTCTAAAAGAATTTAGCAATCGTATAGGAGGTGCTAATCTAACCCTACTCGAAAGCATTACAACTCAGCACGAATTTGGACACCTTTTTGGCCTGGTTAATTTAGGTACAGCTATGGTAACCCCACATGAAGATGAGCAACCTGATGATGCCGGCGTAGACAAATTAAACAAACATTGTAATCAAGAAGATTGTTTAATGTACTTTCAGACAGTAGGCAATGCGGTAGGTGGTGTTATGAATAGCCTGCCTACTTTTGACGAATTCTGTCTCGCAGATTTACAAGCCAATGGCGGAAAATAAATTTCATTGTACTACATAAAAAAAGCGACCGTTTTAGAAATCTAAAACGGTCGCTTTTTTTTAGAGAAGTTTGATAACTTAATCTAAAACCAGACTGGTTGTAGCAATTACCTTACCACCATCAAAAACATTGATTTTGTATAATCCTTTAGGAAAATCTCTTCCTTTAGGAGCAATATTTTCACAGATATCAAGAGCTGTATTCTCATAGTAGAACTTAGAAATTGTGCTATATGTAATACTTGTTGTATTATCTATAGTAACAGTTTTATTATCTCCTAGAATATTATTCTGAGGATCTAAAACCTGCACATAAAGTTCTTTATCACCTGCTTCAGCAATTCTGTTTTGAGGTACTGTGTAACAAGCTCTAATACGATCTACACGACGTGCATTATCATTTTCTACAAGTTTACCACTGTTTCTTACGATGACACCGGTACCTACCAGTTTATTTGCTGCAAGAGTAGAACCTAAAGCAACTTTTTCAGCAAGAGCGTCTTTTGCTAAAGTAAGACTATCACGCTTCATCTGTGATACCTCTAACTCATAAGTAGTACTATCTACTCGCATAGCTAAAACACGATTCATACCTTTTAAACTGTCGTTCTGAGCAAATAAATAATCGCGTTCTTTTTTAAGCTTATAAACCTCATCGCGGTATTTGCGTAAAACAGAAACATTAGCTTCCATTTTTTGTACAGAATCAATTAAAGTTTGAATACGATCTCTAGCCTGGTTAAGCTCTGTATCTTTAAGATTGTTTTCTTCAATAACAGCATCATACTTGGTAACCATTTGTTTAAGGTCATTAAGTACAAGCTCTTTTTCTTCAGTTAATTCTGCTTTTGTGTTTTTTTCCTGGTTGTACAGTTTAATTGCAAAAGCACCGGCTATGATAAGAAGAACGGCTAGAATACCCGTTATGATCTTAATACCGTTGTTTTTATTCTCATTTTCCATAAAATTCTAAATTTGATTAGTGTTAAGCTTATCTGGCTAATTTACTGTTAACGCTTTTCAAGATTCAAAAGTGTGTAACCGTTAATAAAACAGCGACTTTAATTTACTGTTTTTAAATGAAACCACTAGATTTCTGCCCTTAAAAAGCGAGCAAACTTACAAAAAAGAAAAACACGTTTGTTTATTATTATTAAAATGAATTAAGTAATATTCTGCATATATGTATCTTTGTTTTTATGAAGGAAGAACATAAACGTGCAATCATTCTTTTTGGAGCTCTCGCCATAATTGCTATCATCACATGGCTGTTTAATGCCAGCTTTGGTAAAGGTCTATTACTAGGCTTAGGTATCGCTGCTCTAATATATATTCTGCGTAGTTTTTTACCTAAAAGACAGTGATTTAAAGCAATTCTAATAATTCTTTAGCACTTTTAAGGGCTTTAAATTTTGAGTGATTAATATCTTCATCTACCTGTTCATGCGACCACGTAGTATGAAATGGAATATGAACTGCATATCCTCCCATCGCAAGCACAGGAATAACATCTGACTTTAGCGAGTTTCCAATCATCAAAAATTCATCAGCATTTATATCTAAGTGCCTCACCAGCTTTTTATACTGGGTTTCCTTTTTGTCTGAAACAATTTCTACATGATGGAAGTAGTCTATAAGTCCGCTTTTAATAAGCTTTCGCTCCTGATCGAGTAAATCTCCTTTAGTAGCAACGACCAGTTTATATTTTTTTGAAAGCTGCGCTAAAACCTCTTCAATATGCGGCAATACTTCTACCGGTTCGGCAAGCATTTGCTTTCCTTTTTCAAGAATAAATGCAGTAATTTCAGAATTCATACGGTCTCCCATAAGCTGGTGAGCGGTTTCTAGCATAGATAAGGTAAAACCTTTAATTCCATAACCATAGGTATCCAAATTTTTAATTTCGGTATCTAAAAGCATTCTTACAATATCATCTTCCTCACCATAATCTAACAGTTGTTTTGCAAAAGCGATTTCGGCATCTCTAAAGAAAGTCTCATTGACCCAAAGCGTATCATCTGCATCAAATGCGATGACTTTTATCTGATTTAAATTCAAAATAGAATACAATTTAAGTTTGAAAACAAAAGTACTCAAACTAACAGCCGCTTAAAAGTATAATTCAAGTACACCAGGCTGCTTAGTAATAACAATACTTTACACCTTAATACCTAGCCTTACCCTTTTTCTTTAGTAACTTTAAGAAAAAATTGCTCACTTAAATTAAGAACCATGTTTGGATTATTTAAAAAGAAAACTGAAAAAGAGAAATTACAACAGCAGTATGAAAAGCTTATGAAAGAAGCTTTTCATCTTTCTACAAGTAACCGCTCTGCCAGTGATGATAAGTATGCTGAAGCTGATATAATCATGAAAAAAATTGAAAAATTACCTTAAACACGGCATCATTAAAAACAAAAGGCATCTTCAAGAATATTTGAAGATGCCTTTATCCGTTCAGCTTTTATTTTAAATACCGTTTTTTGATATCGTAAGTAAATCTTTGATTGTGAATTTTCCGCCGGTTCCTAGAGTGGGTTGCCAGTTGCGATCACTTCCCATAAATGAATTTGCATCGAGCTCCATCAAACCAATTATAACTTCTGCCGTTATTGTTCCTCCTACGGGTCCCATACCTTCTCCCAGTTTAAAACCATCTTTATCGTGACGCCCTATATCTGCTGCTTCGGCAAGAACGTATGCCCACAATGGGCTTCCCGCATCAAAATCAATATCGTGACCGTTAATTGTGTTTAAAATATGACTGCGTACATCTGCAATTTCTGAAGCCTCTCTTCCCATACATTCTGCTATCACTTCTCCCGAAGGCATAAAGAATGATTGCCCTCTCAATAAATTACGTGTTGCTAGTGAACTTAGATGCGAAACAGGCTGCACAAAGGGAAGCTCTAATAATGTACTTGCTAATTTCATATCTAATTTTGCAGCACGTTGATAGCTACCGTCAAAATCGAAAAAACATTCCCAATCAATTACCTGATTGAGACTCGTAATTTTACTGAAGCCTCCGCCTATATTATTAGAAAATAAATCAAACGTAGAACCTCCTTGTTTCAATTTTACTTTTTGAGTAATCATAGAATGTCCAAATCGATACGTACCTATTGAAAATTCTACGGGAATAAACGCCCGCTCATAGGGTTTGTAATATTGACGCCCTCTACCCAAAACTTTATCTACAATAACTTCCCCACACATCGTAGGCAAAAATTCATAAATAACAATCCATTGATAGTGCCAGGTTGTTAGTTTACGAGCTTCCTCATAAATATGTTTCGCTTCTGCAGTAGGATTATGAGACTCTATATCTGTGTAAATCGCATTGTAAAAACGTATAAAAGCAAGTTGTAGCTGTGATATTATTCGGTTTTCATCATTGCGAGGATCTCCTATAATTGCTTTTCCCTGACCATTACGCGCCAGATCTTCACTTTCTAAACTAACCCCCTGACCAATATTATTATTCGTTTTTCCGGTTAAGAGACGTAAACTATTAGATTCATATAAAAATGGCTCATCTTCAGGACCTTCTCCAAAAATGCAATCAAGATCTAAAGCCGGTGTTCTAAAGTTTTCTATCTCTGTCGCTTCATTAGCTGTATTAAAAGAAGAAGTCGTGTCTAAGGTTATATCGTGATCAATAAATTGCCCCAGATAAACCATACCCAAAGGAACATTTTGAGTAAGATCATCAGAAGTTCCACCATCCATAGGTCCTCCTTTTTTACCCATTTCTATTAATGATGAAGGATTTAGCATCATTGCAGGATGGTCTTGAAAGATACGTCCAAAACGACCTATGCGCTCTTCGTGTATAGATTGATGCGAGCACATATAGCGCAATTGCGGCATTTCCTTAAGCCCGTGATGGTTTAGTGGTTTCATAATAATAAAAGATTTTAAGTTGAATCTAAAATTATAAGAAACTGAATATTAAATAATTACGTAAAACACCCTTTCTGCATTATGAACTAAGGGAAAAAACCCCTTTTCTTAAACTGAGAAAACTATTTTTTCTTTTTCTTCATTTTATTAAGCCAGATCAACGTTCCCGTAACCGGAAGACTTGTAGCGATAAGGCACGCTATAAAATAAATAAGCTTTGAAAAAAAGCCATACACTTCTCCTGTATGTATAGGCCTAATGAGAGATGCTACCTGCACATTGAATGGTTTTTCACTAAATTTTTCTACTCCTAAAACAGCACCTGCTTTAGATATATAAACCGCATCATAGGTTACCGGTGAAAAATTAGAAGCATTATATTTTCTAATACTGTAATAGGCAGAACGCTCGCCAGGTAAATTAACAGATAATTCTCCGGGATAATCAAGAGTTGCATTGACAGTGGTTATAACTTCTGCTAAACTAGCAGTGATATCGTTAGTGTTTTCTTCATAATCAAACTTTGGCGATGACCTATTAAATATTTCTGCACCTATTAAATCGCTCAATCCGTTTTTATAACTCTCAAATGACCAGCATAAGCCAGTTATGCCCATTATAACTATAAAAATTAATGCATAAAAGCCAAGAGTATTATGCAAATCATGGTTAACACGTTTCCAATTTGCTTTAGTTTTTATTTTGAAACCCGATTTTAAATTTTTCCATTTTAACTTCTTCGGAAACCACAGTACTAATCCGGTTATGGAGAGAATTAAAAATAAAATTGTCGCTACACCTACAATAGGCCTTCCTATTGCAGAGTCTAAAAGTAACCAACGGTGCATTTTAAAAAAGAAAAAGCAGAATGCATCAGCAGGATTTGCTTCAGGAATTAAGGTTTCAGCTGTATAAGGATTAACCTGAAGATTTGTACCGCGACGTTCTCTAGGATTTTCTTTAATCGTAAATGTATAAGGCTCATTTGATTTTTCAGGTATCGTTATACTTGTAAGAATACCTTTATGCGTTTTAGCAAGTGTAGTCTTTAGTTCTTCTATATTTAGTTTCTCCCCGCTAGGCTCTACAACTAAATTCTGTGAAAAGGCAGCTTTAATCTCGTGTTCAAAAGCCAGTATTGTACCGCTTAGACATACTAAAAATAAAATAATGCCACTTCCCAAACCCAACCAGAGGTGAACGTCATTTATTAACTTTCTAAGGGTATACTTCTTTTTTTTCTTCATTTTATGTAATCAAAGGGTTATATCTAAAAATTAATCAGCAGGATTTATAAAATTTAATTCTCTTTATTTAGACTGCTTTTAAATTGAGTGCAAATATAAAAATCCAAATGATTTTACTCTATTTAGAATTAATAAAAATAGAATTATTTTATTAGCAATTTTGAAGGGCTACACTAAATCAATTGTTCTATAACGTATAAAGAGAAAAGCCTCTTAATTCTTTACAGAATTAAGAGGCTTTAAAAGATTTTGATTAGTTGTAGTTAGCGAACTAATTTTTTATACTTAATACGCTTGGGCATTAAATCCCCACCTAAACGTTTTTTCTTATTTTCTTCATATTCAGAGAAACCACCTTCAAAAAAGTAAACCTGGCTATCCCCTTCAAATGCTAAAATATGTGTGCAGATACGGTCTAAGAACCAGCGGTCGTGAGAAATAACCACAGCACAACCTGCAAAATTCTCAAGCCCTTCTTCAAGCGCTCTTAATGTATTAACGTCAAGGTCGTTTGTAGGCTCATCAAGCAGCAGTACGTTACCTTCTTCTCTTAAAGTCATGGCAAGGTGTAGACGATTGCGCTCTCCTCCAGAAAGTGTAGATACTTTTTTGTTTTGCTCGCTTCCGCTAAAGTTAAAACGACTTAAATATGCTCTAGAGTTTACCTCTTTACCTCCCATTAAAATAAGCTCCTGCTCGTCTGAGAAGTTCTGCCAAATTGTTTTTTCGGGATCTATATTGCTATGGCTCTGATCTACGTAAGCAATCTGCGCTGTATCTCCTACCACAAACTCCCCTTTATCTGCCTGCAATTCACCCATAATCATTTTGAAAATGGTTGTTTTACCAGCACCGTTAGGCCCTATAATACCTACTATACCTGCCTGAGGAAGATTGAAGTTTAAATCTTCATACAATAACTTATCTCCAAAAGCTTTACTTACTCCTTTAGCCTCAATTACATTAGTACCTAAACGAGGTCCATTAGGTATGTAAATCTCAAGTTTCTCATCAACCTGTTTCTGATCCTGACTCATCATTTTGTCATAGTTCTGTAAACGGGCTTTTTGTTTTGTCTGGCGACCTTTAGCTCCCTGACGCACCCACTCCAACTCACGCTCAAGCGTCTTTTGGCGTTTAGAAGCCGTTTTACTTTCCTGAGCCATTCGCTTAGATTTTTGATCTAGCCAGGATGAGTAATTTCCTTTCCAGGGGATACCTTCGCCGCGATCTAATTCAAGAATCCATCCTGCGACATTATCTAAGAAATAACGGTCGTGAGTTACAGCGATAACAGTACCCTTATATTGAGCTAAATGATGTTCTAACCAGTGTACAGATTCTGCATCTAAGTGGTTAGTAGGCTCATCAAGAAGCAATACATCTGGCTCCTGTAATAGCAGACGACACAAAGCAACACGTCTCTTTTCACCACCAGAAAGTACTCCTATCTTTTGATCTGCCGGTGGCGTGCGTAATGCGTCCATAGCAACTTCAAGTTTGTTATCTAGCTCCCACGCACCACGTGCATCTATCTCATCTTGTAAAACAGCCTGACGAGCCATAAGCTTATCCATCTTATCTGCATCAGAATACACTTCTTCAAGACCAAAAGAATCATTTATTTTATTATACTCATCAAGTATTGCTACGGTTTCCGCAGCTCCTTCTTTTACGATTTCAAGAACGGTTTTCTCAGGATCAAGTTTAGGCTCTTGCTCTAAGTAGCCTACCGAAAATTCTTTATCTGAAGTTACATCTCCCTGAAAATTAGTATCTAAACCTGCAATAATTTTCATCAAGGTAGATTTACCAGATCCGTTAAGACCTAGAATACCAATTTTTGCTCCGTAGAAAAAGCTCAGGTATATCTTTTTTAATACTGGAGTATTTGCACCGGGATAGGTTTTACTCACCCCAGACATTGAAAAAATTATTTTGTTATCGTCGCTCATATGCGTTTCTCTTTTAAATTAATGCTTTAAGACCTTTAATAGGTTGTCGTATAGCCGTGCAAAGGTATTGAAAAGGCTTGTGTTAGAAAACACCTAATTAACCTGAATTCCGTGTATTTAAAAATAGCCGATTTCCCATATTTAAGTTATTTGGCAAAAATATAACAAGCCGAAAAACAACACTTTTAAAAATATTATTCAATTTTATAAAAATGCCAAGAAACAAAGCCGAATAGTGTTCTCTGATTTTTGTAACTACAAGATTTAGAACTATTCACAATACTAGTAGCTAATCAATAAAACGATTGTAGATGGATGATTCAAAAAACAGTTCTGGCGACTATGCCAATAAACGAATGCACGAAGATGAAGAAAAAATACTTGACGAATTAGGAATTTTTGGTAACGCACGCCGTTCTTTTTTAGGTCAAATGTCTGCAGCAGGAATTAGCCTTATGGCGCTTCCGCATTTTACATCAGATTTATTCGCTCAAAAAACTAAAAACTTAGCACCATTGGATTCAAAAGCTTTAATAAACGCTATTGAAGTTAATCTTCAAATTAACGGTGACATCCATCCGCTGATGGTTGATTCCCGAATGACATTACTTGATGCGCTACGCGAACGATTAGATTTAACCGGTTCTAAAAAAGGTTGCGATCACGGTCAATGCGGCGCCTGTACTGTGATTATTGACGGTGAGCGTAAACTTTCATGCTTAACGCTTTCTGCTACATGTAAAGACAAAAAGATTACCACGGTAGAAGGTCTTGCTCAAAACAATAAAATGCATCCCATACAGGAAGCCTTTTTAAAACACGATGGTTTTCAATGTGGTTACTGCACACCAGGGCAAATTTGCTCTGCTGTTGCCCTTTTAGATGAAGCAAAACGCGGCGAAGTAAGTTATGTCACTCCTAATGTACAGGATAAGATAACCACGCTTTCTGATGAAGAAATACGTGAGCGTATGTCTGGTAACATTTGTAGATGCGGGGCCTATAACAATATTGTTGAAGCTATTAAAGAAGTGCATCTAGGAGAAGGTAAAGACCCTAGCTGGAGCTTTGCTACCCAAGAAGAACTTAACAGCAGTAGATCTGCAGACTAATTAAAGAACTAACACAATGAGACCTTTTCAATTTCACAGTCCGCAATCTGCTTCAGAAGCTGTATCACAACACAAGCAGAATAAAAAAACGCATTATCTAGGTGGCGGTACTAATCTTCTTGATTTAATGAAAGAAGATGTAGAACGCCCAGATCATATCGTAGAAGTTGCAGATCTTCCTTTTAAAGAGATTCAAAAAAATGCTTCGGGAGGCCTTTCGCTAGGAGCTATGGTAAGTAACACCCATACCGCAAATAATCCTTTAGTAAAAGAAAATTATCCCCTGCTATCAATGGCTATTCTTGCCGCTGCAACAGAGCAAATACGCAATATGGCTACAAATGGCGGCAATCTTTTACAGCGCACACGATGTCCTTATTTTTATGAGACTTCAATGCCTTGTAATAAAAGAGAGCCCGGCACCGGGTGTGGAGCACTTAACGGTATTAATAGTAAACATGCAATCTTTGGGTGGAGTGAATCATGCGTTGCAACGCATCCTTCAGATATGAGTGTGGCGCTTGCCGCTCTTGATGCGACAGTCACTGTTCAAAATCAGGAAGGAAAAACCCGTACCATTCCATTTTCAGAATTTCACAGATTACCGGGAGATCAACCGGAAAAAGACACCAATTTAAATACTGGTGAGTTAATCACAGCTATAGATTTACCTAAATCTGCTTATCCTAAACATTATTATTATTTAAAAGTAAGAGAACGCTCAAGCTATGCATTTGCATTAGTATCTGCAGCAGTGGGTTTACAAATTGAAAATAATACCATCACAAAAGCCGGTTTAGCATTAGGTAAGGTTGCTCACAAACCTTGGAAATTAGACAAAGTCGAAAAATTTCTAATTGGCAAAAAAGCAACAAAAGAAACTTTTGAAGCAGCGGCAGATCTTGCGCTTCAAGATGCAAAACCGTTAGACCAGAACGAATATAAAATTGAATTAGCTAAGAAAACACTCGTAAGAGCTCTTCTTCAAGCAACTTCCAGAAGTTAAAACAACCCTCATGAAAGATCAAAAAAAATCAGGAACAGGCAATGCTATAAGTCGCTTGGAAGGGACTTTAAAAGTAATGGGGAAAGCAAAATATTCTTCAGAATTTGCCATAGATAATTTGGCATTTGCTCAGGGAATACAAAGTACTATTGCAGCAGGTAAAATACTTAGTATAGATACTACTGAAGCCGAAAAGCAAGAAGGCGTTCTCAAAATTATTACGCATGAAAATGCTATGAAACTTAAAGGGTATGGCGGTCGCTTCGAATCTCCAGATACAAAAAGTATTTCTCCCAGTTTACAAACAACAGATGTTCATTATTATGGTGAGTACATAGGTGTTGTAGTAGCAGAAACCTTTGAGCAGGCACGTTATGCAGCAAATCTTGTTAAAGTTACATACGATCAGGAGAACCCTAAAATAGATTTTGATAAGCATACAGACGAACTCTACATGCCCAAAAAAATTAATGGGGATTCTCATACAAATACGCAATGGGGAGATGTTGAAAAAGGTATGAACGAAGCCTTTAAAACAGTAGATGTCACCTATAACACACCTATAGAACATCACCACCCTATGGAGTTGCACAATATAATTGCAACCTGGGAAGGTGACAAAGTAACTGCCTATGCATCTACTCAAATTGTTGCGCACGCAGTAAAAACCATTGCAGATACCTTTCAGATTTCTGAAGATAATGTACGTGTAATTACTCCTTATGTTGGAGGAGGATTTGGTTCTAAACTACAGCTTAGAGAGCACGGTATTTTAGGAATCATGGCAGCAAAAATGACCGGCAGACCGGTGCAGCTTACCGTAACCCGTCATGAAATGTTTACTGCTGTAGGTTTTAGACAACACAACCGCCAGCATATGCGATTGGGTGCAGACAAAGAGGGTAAACTTACCGCCGTAGCTCACGAAACTACTGCAGCAACTTCTGTTTATGAAGAATTTCAGGAACAATGTGGCGCGATGACGCGTATGTTATACAACACACCCAATTCGCTAGTTACGCATAAATTAATGAAGCTTAACTTACCGTCACCACGATGGATGCGTGCACCGGGTGAAGCGCCGGGTAGCTTTGCTTTAGAATCTGCCATGGATGAGCTTGCATTTAAATTGCAAATGGATCCTGCAGAACTTCGCATTAAAAATGATACACAACACGATTTGAGTGTTGACAAACCGTTTTCTTCAAGACAACTCGTAGAATGTATACGCATAGGTGCAAAAAAGTTTGATTGGAAAAATAAATGGAATCCAAATCCCGGTCATACCAAAAAGGAAAACTGGCTGGTAGGTTACGGCATGAGCGCATCATCACGACAGGCTCCATATATGGAAAGTTCGGCTAAAATTAGCCTGAAACTAGAGGGAGAAAAAGTACTTGCAACCGTACAATCTGATGCTACAGATATAGGAACCGGCAGTTATACTATTATAGGACAAACGGTTGCAGAATATTTAAAAATTCCTATTGAGCAAATAAGTGTAGAATTAGGGGATTCTAAATTTCCAAAAACACCGGGTTCGGGTGGGTCATGGGGTGCAGCCTCGTATACAAATGGCGCTAAAGCTGCTTGCGATAATGCTTTTACCTCCTTAAAAACCCTGGCAAATACCAGCGAAGATTTAAGTATTGCAGAGCTTATGAAAAAAGCAAAACTTAAAGAATTTGAAGCCGAAGGTACAGCAGGACCTACTGCTGAATTTGATAAATACTCGGTATATTCTTTTGGTGCAAACTTTTGTGAGGTATGGGTAGATAAATATAGCGGGATGATACGTCTTAAGCATTTTGTAAATGTGGGCTCTGCTGGTAAAATTTTAAATCCAAAAACAGCTTACGGGCAAATAATAGGCGGTATTACCTGGGGAATAGGTCAGGCTTTAACAGAGCACTCGCAAATAGAGCCTAATCACGGTAATTTTATAACACGTTCATTTGCAGATTATCATGTACCTGTAAATCTAGATTTAGGTAAAATAGATGTTATTTTTCTACCCGAGGAGGATTATATCGCTAACCCGATGGGTGTGAAAGGTATAGGAGAATTAGGAATTACAAGTATTGCAGCAGCGATCTCTAATGCTGTGTTTAATGCAACCGGTAAGCGTGTACGCGATTTGCCTATCACTCCTGAAAAAATAATTACTACACCAGTTGAAGTCGCTTAATACTTTAATGTAAACCTAAAAGTCGTAAAATAATGGCGAGCTGCCCTGTATGATAGGCATTGTGTTCAATAACGAGCATTAATTCCCGCAATACAGATTGCTTCTCGCCATGTTTTGCTACAGCCATTAAATCTGTTTCCTCATTCTCGATAAAACTTGTTAATAGCATTCTGTCTGTAAAAAAATGCTCTTTAAGAAGTTTCCATTCTTTTTTAGTTTCAGCTGTTTTCTCTAATGGCCAGTAATCTGCAGGCCAGTTAGGTAATGTATAATGCTCTGAAGTGCAAAAGTCTAAAATGTCTTTCTGAGCATAATTTATATGATAAAAAATCTCATAAAAAGAATAAGGCAATCCTACGGGGCGATCCCCTATATTTTTAAAACTAATTTTGTCAAGCAAATCATCTATAGGCATAAATGCCTCCCCACCTTTTAAGTGTCTTAATAAATGAGATTTAAGTTGTGCTTTAGACATTAGACACGACCCTTTAATGCATTAAATACCCAGGCAATTGCAAAAAAACCAACTCCCACTGCGGCAAAACCGTAACCGGCGATTTCGTTATATCTAAAAGCACCTAATGCTATAAGTGCCAGACCTACAACAATCATAATAAAGGTTGCCCAGCTTAGTACTGTATTTTTATTCATCATTGGTTTTTAGATTTAGGGCGTAACTCTATTAGTAAAAACTAATAGAGTCGGGCTATTCGCTATATCTGCTCTTTCGTTTAAGTTTCAGAGCAGGATGCCGCTGCTATCCCTTACGCAAGTAATGTAAAAAACAAATATCGTTTTTTTCATATAAATATAACTGAAGATTACGATGTCGATTTCGTATTTTCGTTACAATTCAATCCTGCGTTAGGGATCAAAGCAGTTACCCCGCCAAAGCCAACGGCTGGCGTGTAGCGCTGCGAGCCCGCCCCACACCTTAGTGTGGGGAACGCCCAAACATTGCATATGGACATCAAATTCAACAAAAACGAAGATCACAATAAACTACTTACCTCAGACCTTAAACAACGTTTTGCTAAAGTTAAGCTGGGAGGTGGTGAGCAACGTATCGCTAAACAACACGCTGCAGGTAAACTTACTGCACGTGAACGCATAAATTTTCTACTTGACAAACCCGAAAAGGCTATCGAAATAGCTGCATTTGCCGGTGACGGTATGTATGAAGAACACGGCGGTTGCCCAAGTGGCGGTGTAGTTGTTAAAATAGGAAAGGTAAGCGGTAAACTTTGCGTTGTGGTTGCGAATGACGCCACTGTAAAAGCCGGAGCGTGGTTTCCTATTACAGGTAAGAAAAATTTAAGAGCTCAAGAAATAAGCATTGAGAACAGACTGCCTATCATTTATCTAGTTGACAGTGCCGGAGTTTATTTACCTATGCAGGATGAGATTTTCCCAGACAAAGAACATTTTGGACGCATTTTTAGAAACAATGCGGTAATGAGTAGTATGGGCATTACTCAAATTAGTGCTATAATGGGAAGTTGTGTTGCCGGTGGTGCCTACCTGCCCATTATGAGTGATGAGGCAATGATTGTAGATAAAACAGGTAGTATTTTTCTTGCCGGCAGTTATTTGGTCAAAGCTGCTATAGGTGAAAGTGTAGATAATGAGACGCTGGGTGGCGCTACAACACATTGTGAAATAAGTGGCGTAACAGATTACAAAGCTACAGACGATAAAGATGCACTTACCAGAATAAAGAATATAATGGGCAAAATAGGTGATTTTGATAAGGCAGGTTTTAACCGAATTGCCGCTTCAAAACCTACCGAAGACCCTAAAGATATATTTGGGATTTTACCTGCCAAGCGCAGTGATCAATATGACATGAAAGATATCATCAAACGTCTTGTTGATAATTCTGAATTTGAAGAATATAAAGAGGGCTACGGGCAGACACTTATTACAGCATACGCACGTATAGATGGCTGGGCAGTAGGTATTGTTGCTAACCAGCGAAAAATTGTAAAAACTAAGAATGGCGAAATGCAGTTTGGTGGTGTGATCTATAGCGACAGTGCAGATAAAGCCACACGTTTTATTGCTAACTGTAATCAGAAAAAAATTCCTCTGGTTTTTTTACAAGATGTTACCGGTTTTATGGTAGGAAGCAAAAGTGAACATGGTGGTATTATTAAAGATGGTGCAAAGATGGTAAATGCCGTTAGTAATTCGGTAGTGCCAAAATTTACCATTGTAATAGGTAACTCTTATGGTGCCGGTAATTATGCTATGTGCGGAAAAGCATATGACCCACGCCTAATAGTCGCCTGGCCGTCTGCAGAGCTTGCTGTTATGAGTGGTAATAGTGCTGCAAAAGTTTTATTACAAATAGAAACTGCTTCACTTAAAAAACAAGGTAAAGAGATTACTGAAGAAGTTGAAAAAGAGCTGTACGACCGTATAAAAGCTCGTTATGATGAGCAGGTTTCACCGTATTATGCTGCATCACGTATTTGGACAGATGCTATTATAGACCCCTTAGAAACACGCAATTGGATTTCTACAGGTATTGAAGCTGCTAACCACGCACCTATTGAAAAGAAGTTTAATTTAGGAATAATACAGGTTTAGTTTTCTAACTTATGAATACTAAGGTCTCTAAGCTTATTCTTACTGCAATTGTATTTTTAGTTACAGCGGCGCTATCTTATTATGCTGTTCACTATTTCTTTTTTAAAAAAGATAATGTATATAGTATATTAAAAAAAGAAGCTATTAAAATCAATAAGCAAACTCCCATTAAATTAGATGAAGAGACCACTTTAGATAGCGCTGTGGCTCGTGGTGAAAAAAGTTTTGATTACTATTACACACTTATATATAAAGCCGATTCTGTAAATAAAGATACCGTAGCTAAATATGTAAAACCTACAATAATAGCCCGTTTAAAAAGTAATCCTGAAATGGATTATTTTAGAGATAATGATGTAACCCTTTACTACCATTACTTAGGATATGATGGTTTGCCAGCGGCAACCTTAAAGATAACACCAGAACTTTATAAAAATTAGACTATGCTATCTAATGAGCACAATATAGCGTCTGAAATCTACAATCTAGATTTCTTTTTTGAGCTATCTCCAGATTTAATGTGCGTAGCGGGTTTTGACGGTTATTTTAAAAAGGTAAATCCGGCATTTATAAATACATTAGGCTATACTGAAACAGAGTTATTTTCTAAACCTATTTCAGAATTCATTTTTGAAGAAGATAGAGTTCTCACTAGAAATAAACGAAAAAACCTATTACAAAGCACTCTCTTAACTCAATTTGAAAATCGCTATGTTCATAAAAACGGAAGTACCGTATGGTTGAGTTGGTCTTCAATAGCCTTAAAAGAAGAACAAATAGTTTATGCAATTGCAAAAGATATAACCGCTAAGAAAAATATTGAAATTGAGCGTAATCACCTTTTGCAAAATTTAAATGAAAGTAATAAGGACCTTAAGTTTTTTAATTACTCAAGTTCTCACGATTTAAGATCACCGCTGAGTAACCTTATGGCTTTACATCAATTGTTAGAAACTACAAATATTGATAACCCCGAAGCTGCAGAATATATACGCTTACTTAAAATTGCTACCGAAAATCTCAATGAGGTCATTAACTCCTACATGAATAACTGGATCAAAAAAGACCGGTTAGCATTACAACTAAAAGAAGTTGATTTTGAAACTGTATTGAATGAAGCAAAAGCATCTATTCACCAACTCATACTACGAGATAACGTAAAGTTTAAAACGAATTTTGAGAAAGCTCCTTCAGTTGTTTTCTCTCCCAATTATCTTACGAGTGTTTTTCTAAATTTGATTACCAACTCTATCAAGTATTCAAAACCAAACCAAACTCCCGAAATACAAATTCATACAGAGCAAATGCGCGGTACTGTACAGCTTATCTATAAGGATAACGGTATAGGAATAGATATGGATAAAGCAGGAGATTCCATTTTTAAACTGCATCAGCGCTTTCACAACACGTCTCAAAAAGATAGCAATGGTATAGGCTTATATCTCGTTTATAATCATATTACAAGTCTGGGCGGAACAATAGAAGTAACGAGTACCCCTAATGCGGGTACAACATTTATAATAACTTTTAAGAAAACAACTTCTCACTAAATCTTAAAAAGATCATCTCCTTATAAGATTACTAATATTATATTCCCTCAATTCAATAACTAAATCGGTTAAGTAAACATTACAGTAGTACATCTATCTATCCTATCTTTGCGCGAAATTATCGTTTAAGCATATTTAAATGGTAATTCAAAACACTATTTTATGTTTAAGAAGAGTCTAATTGCCTTAGCTATAGGTGGTTTTGGAATAGGAATGACCGAGTTTGTGATGATGGGAATATTACCTGATGTCGCTAAAGATCTCAATATAAGTATACCGCAGGCGGGGCATTTTATCTCGGCTTATGCCTTGGGAGTAGTTATAGGTGCTCCCATTTTAGTGGCTATTGCAGGAAACTATTCACCTAAAAAAATACTATTAGCCTTGATGCTGGCATTTACCGCATTTAACGCTCTTTCTATATTTGCCACAAGTTACAACCTCATGTTTATATCTCGGTTACTTTCTGGCTTACCACATGGTGCCTTTTTTGGTGTAGGTGCTGTAGTAGCAAGTAGGTTAGTTCCTAAAGAAAAAGCTGCAAGCGCTGTGGCTATGATGTTTAGCGGTTTAACAGTGGCTAATATTATAGGTATTCCTTTAGGTACATATGTAGGACATAACATCTCCTGGAGGTACACTTTTATGATTGTCGTAGCAGTGGGTTTACTTACTCTTTTAGCAATTACATTCTGGTTACCAAAAATTGAAAAAAACAAACCTATCCCCATAAAAGATGCTCTTAAAATCTTTAAGCGTACCGAACTTTGGCTTATTCTGGGAATTACCGCAATAGGGACCGGTGGCTTCTTTGCCTGGTATAGTTATATCACTCCCCTACTTACTGAAGTAAGCGGGTTTGACAACAAGATGGTTATCTTCATTTTAATGCTAGCTGGTTTAGGTATGACGTTTGGAAATGTTTTAGGAGGAAAATTAGCAGATAAATTTTCGCCTATCAAAGCGACTGCAATACTTCTGGGAGCAATGACCATTTGTTTAATCACCATATCTTTTATAGCACCTATACAATGGATGATGCTTATCATGGTTTTTGTAACTGGAGCTTTTGCCTTTTCTACGGCTCCATCTATACAGATGTTAATGATAAAATCTGCTAAAGAGTCTGAAATGCTAGCCTCTTCTGTAAATCAGGCTGCTTTTAATGTTGCTAATGCGATTGGCGCATTTTTAGGCGGACTTCCTATAGCAGCAGGTTACGGCTATACTTCACCAGAACTAGTAGGTGCAGTTTTAGCATTTTGTGGTGTAGGCTTATCTATAAGCGTAATATATTACCGAAAAAGGCAACAGAAAAAACTCTTAAAAGGAGCTTAGTTATCTTCAGATTTAATAAATTATTACTTATCAATATTTTATAGTAAAGAGTTTTATTGTATAATTGAATTTTAAATAATTTAATCATACACTATCAGAGCAAATAACTACAAAAGGAATATATTATTTACATACATTCTATTAATACTTTCTTGTAATTCATGTTCCTATGAATTTGGCGAGGATTATTTTATAGAATTAGAACAAATAGAACCTTCAGCTACTTTTGATTTAAGTTTAACTTCAAATGAGGTTCTTAGAAAATCTAAAAATATTGAGTTTGTATTTAATTCTAATAATATTCATCGCCTCTTTGGGATTCAAATACTCGTTGATGGAAACCAAATACACTTTTCCAATGAACCTACAGGTACCTTTCTTCTAAACATAGACGAACTGCAAGGTGACCAACATAGTTTAAAAGTTATATTTCAATTTTCATCAGGTACGGGTAGTATTGCTGATGCAAATAACCTTGAAGTTTATCAAGCCGAACGAGAATATACATTTACGACAGATAAATCTTTACCAAAAAACATTACGCTTTCATCAATTGAAATAAATGATGGAAAACCGGTTTTAAAATGGGAGTTGTCTAAAGATGCTAATTTTGAAACAGGCTATTTAACTATTTATACGCACGGGTATTTTTCAGAAAAACTAGCTTTAACCCGGGAAGAAATAGAATCATTATCCTTTATAGATAAACAAACCACAACATTAGATTTTTCTTACACGATTACACTTTCTAATAATTACGGAGAGACTACCAGTAATACCCTAGGCAAAACATTACCACCCCCTAAAATTTCTGTTGATATAATCAATGAGAACAGTTACCAGTTTACATATACCCAACACCCACTATATGGGAACTTTGATGAACTAAGCTTTAATATTAATAGTAGGTTTGATGATAAATTCAACAAAAATGGCGGATCTTTTATTGTAAATGAATCACTTATTTTTGGACAAAAAAATTACATTCAAATCTCATTATACAAGAACGATTCTGATGCCTGGATTGATAATTTAGAAGTAAAATATTTCCTTGGTAAGGAGATGTCTTTAAAGCAAATAAACAGTATTACATTTGATAAAGTATCTAATGCATACTATGCACTTCAATTAATAGGAGATAGTTATTACAATGCTTCATTAGACCTCATCATCTATAAATTAGATCCCGAAGATTTTTCAATTATTAGCTCAAATAAATTAAAAACCGTAAGAAATACTACTGGCGATTTAATTGTTCAGAAAAATCAATTAGTAGTTAGTACAAACTCAGAGATACTATTTGTTGATTTAAACAATTTAACAATTACTGAAACTTTAAAAATTCCGGTTTCTGAAACTATATACCAAGGTTATAGATCATATTACCGCAATGGCACAATTATAAGGTATCTAAGCCGGGGATTAATTGAAATATATGATGCTGAAAACAGCACACTTATAAAGAGCTTTACAACAGATTATCGCTTCTTTTTTTCTGATGATGGTAAAAACTTCATCAATGGAGACAAACTATATAGTTTAATAAATCAAAAAGTAGAATTTGTTGAATCTTTAAATAACGGGGCTCAGCTGCATTATGTCGATTTTATACCTGAAAGAAATGAAGTTATTTATGGTGATTTCTATTCAGACAAACGATCAATTGTTTACAACGTAGATAGCGGTACTAGAAGTTATTTCGACCTCGCCACAGAAATAAGCTATATTAATTACGACTCAGGTAGTAATAAAGTATATGTGCATCAAAACGATAACTCGCAAGACTACCCTGAAAAAATAATTGTCTATGATTTTAACACTTCAACAAAAAAATCACTCAACTGCGCTGAAACGCATCACGGAAGATCATTTGAGTTTATAAACGATGTAATAATTTCAAATAACGGTATTTATCTAGATGGCTATTTTTAAAAAGATATACAAGATAATCTCCTATATAGTTGTATTGGGGTGCAGTCAACACGCATACTTACAGGAAAGTAAGCTATTTTTAGATATTGACTACAATACATTTAGCCATTCAAAGTTAAAACAGTTTCAAGAGGAATTTGTACAGGATTTAGAACCCGTTAATGTTAAAACTGTAGATAACTTCCCCGCAAATGTAGGATTTACGTTAGGCTATGAATTTGTGAATATAAAAACTGCGATTTATTTTAGCTATAACACTACAGGAGGAAAGATTTCATACGGTGATTACTCTGGACAAATACGAATTTTACAACCTGTAACAGGTTATTCTATTGGTGGGATTTACCATATTGATTTAATTAAAGAATCTCCTAGTAAATTAAAACTAGGTTTAAAATCTATAAATACATTCTCATTCTTTGAGATTGACAACTATTCAAAATTTAATAATACGACAACCGAAGAATCTTATAAATTCTCTTCAAGAGATATTGGTTTAGGAAGTTTTTTACTCTTTGAACAACCAGTTTCAATATTTAGTTTGAGAATTAAAGCAGGTTATGACTATGTGTTTGGCGGTAAGCTTATTTTTTCTGAAAATAAGGAAGCCTATTTAGAAAACAATAGAGGTTCTGCTGTTCGAACAAATTGGTCAGGTATTAGAACGGGATTAGGTATAGCCTACACGTTTTAATCTATCAATATTAACTCTTGCTGGCGCTTATTAACATAGCTAAAGCCTTTAGAAGTCCATAAACCGGCTTCTTCAAGCATTATTCGTATGTCTTTATTCCATTCTGGTAAATTTACTGTTGTATTTAATTCTATTGCATAAACTGTATTGGGAAACAGTTTGTAAACACCAGACCCTTCAACACCGTCCTGTGCATCCCACATACCTATTGTGGTACCTGCAGAGTGGCCGTATAAACCTAGCGGATGGGTGTAAATTGAAGGTATTAAACCTGCTGCTTTCGCCTCGGTAAGAGATTCCTTTAGGATTGTATTTCCGGTTTTCCCGGTTTCAAATTTTGAAGTAAGAATGTCTTGAAGTTGGTTTCCTTTAGCAAATGCATCTACTAAAAACTGAGGAGCTGTCATTTCCCCGTCCTTTAAAATATAGGCATGCTGCTGGCAATCTGTATTGAGACGTAAATAAGATATACCAAAATCACAGTGAATTAAATCACCGGGTAAAATTACCTGTGCCTCATTATGGTTTGTGAAAGCAGTAAGGTGACTTTCTAACTTTTCATTTGCCCGCTGTATATCTACTGTAGGGTGAAACCAGGTCTCCAGCCCTAAATCTGTAACTTTTTGTCTTAAAAACCAGACTACATCTTCTGTCGTGGTTTTTCCCGGCTTTATAAAGCTACTACTAAATGCTTCTCTAATGATATTGTGCGTGATGCCTACAAGCTCTTGAAAAAGTTGAAGTTCTAACGGACTTCTCGTTTCTACCCAGCCTACAGCTAATGGTTCTGCCGATACTACTTTAGATTTATACGTTTCTGGTAAAACATTCATAAATGCCTCGTAATCTGTTTTTACAAGACCATCTGCAATACCATAATCATTAGAATAATTAAGCGCTATTTTATTAGGATTACGCTCTTCTATGATTTTAATTAAGGCTTTCCACTGGTCTGGCTCCTGCTCCTTATCCCAGGCAGATGTTATACTATCACCTATATTGTATCTGGCAACGGCAAGTTTCTCTAGCTTATTTTTAGACTCATTCCAATAAAACACTAAAATCGTGCGTCTGCGTGCATTTAGCCAAGTAGCCGGCAACATCGTTCGCATTACAGGATCTTCATTATATTCTCTTGAAATGAGCACCCACATGTCTATACCGGTGCGGTACATAAGATTAGGCAGTACATTTTCAAAACGATCGGCAAGTATTCTATCTACTAAAACAGCGCGGTCGCGCTCTGGTAAAATTTGCGACTGAGCAGTATTGTAAAAACAAAATAAAGAAATGGAGAAGAGTATTAAATAACGCATAAAAAAGAATAAAATTGATAGTCGAAAATACGCATTAACCCCCAATAAAAAAAGGTGCTCAAGGCACCTTTTAAAACTAATTCTCTCTGTTTTTCTTTCGCTTACGCACTGCGGAGGATGTAAAATCCATGGTGATAAATTTTTCTATTTCTTCTTCAGAAAGAATAGACTTCAAGTTGGTTTTAAATTCAGTTTGCATACGTTCAAAATCTTTGCGCATGGTTTCTGCATCTTTAGTTTTGTCTTTTTGAAGCCCCATTACATTGTCAAAATGCGTTTCTAGATACGTACGCAATACTTCAGTCTCAAAAGGATCTAACTCAAACTCTGTTACATATTCATCTATGCGCTCATCAACAAGTTCTGCTGAAGTTTTAGGCTCTTCTTTAGGCCCCTGTTGTGTAGCACCCGCTCCCATCATACTACTTCCCATACGACTGCGGCCGTAACCATTACCACCATACCCACCACCGTAACCATACTGTGCTGATGCATCATAAACTCCCATTAAAACCACTGTAGCAATGAAAAAAATATATTTCATAATTCTTAATTTGTGTTACAAAGGAATAAAAATAATATTAATTAGCGGCCTTAACCAGCCTTATAAATTCTGCTCTAAATCCTTCCTTGTCTTTTCCGCGACCACGTTCAGCAAGACTCAGTGTCATAGACTTAGACGCATCACCTTTAAATGGTGAGTCTCTTAGTTGCATACCGAATAGCGCCAAACTTGCTATAAAATTAAAATCTTCTGAAGCGTTACTTATATTCATCGAGTCTGATTTAACAATCTGTTGAATGAGCTTACTCACATCACTATTAGGCTCTTTATATCTAATTTTAACCGTCACTAACTCATTAGATTTATTTGTAGTACTAGTTGTTGTCGTATTTGTATACTTTAATTCGTCTACAGCCTTTAAAAATAGAGAATCTTTACCTACCGGTAAAATTTCGTAAAGCGCAGTAACGGTATGCCCACTTCCTATTTCGCCTGCATCTTTAGTGTCATCATTAAAATCTTCATCATTTAACAAGCGGTTTTCGTAGCCTATAAGACGATACCCTTTTACCAAAGCTGGATTAAATTCTACCTGTATTTTAACGTCTTTTGCTATGGTATATAAAGTACCACCAAACTCGGTACCCAATACTTTCCGGGCTTCCTGCATCGTATCTATATAGGCATAATTACCATTGCCTTTATCTGCCAGTGTTTCTAGTTTTGAATCTTTATAATTACCCATCCCAAAACCTAATGCCGTGAGAAAGATACCCGAAGCTCTTTTTTCTTCGATTAAATCTTCCATCTCGCGATCACTACTTAGACCTACATTAAAATCCCCGTCTGTCGCTAATATAATGCGGTTATTTCCGCCATCTATAAAGTGTTTTTCAGCTAAAGAATACGCAAGCTTAAGACCCGCGCCACCTGCTGTGCTTCCGCCTGCTTCAAGCTTATCTAGGGCATTTAAAATTTCTGTTTTATTAGACCCGTTTGTAGGTTCTAATACCGTGCCTGCTGCACCGGCATAAACAACAATAGCCACTTTATCCTGTTCCCTTAGTTGATTTACCAGTATTTTAAACGCTGCTTTTAAAAGGGGTAATTTATTAGGATTATTCATAGACCCGGATACATCTAAAAGAAAAACAAGATTCGAACTTGGTAAATCACCTAACGGAATTTCTTTTCCCTTAATTCCTATTTTAATCAATTGGGTAACACTATTCCAGGGAGTGTTAGCAACCTCAGCATTCATCATAAAAGGATCTGCGTTTTTAGGTTGCTCATAGTCATAGTTAAAATAATTGATCATTTCTTCAATACGCACAGCATCTGCCGGGATATCCTGACCATTATTAATCATTCTACGTATGTTACTATAGGCGGCACGATCTACATCTATTGAAAATGTAGAAAGCGGACTCGTACTTACATGCTTAAATTGATTTTCGTCTATTCTGGCGTAGCTTTCGGAATTATTTTGATGGTTGTAAATACCATGAGCAGGAGCGATTTTTGAGTGAAAGCCTTGCGAGTAACTTATAAAAGCAATTTCTTCTACAGGTTCATTCTCACGTACAATAACTTTCTCTAAAGCCTCAGAAGATTCTAAAACGACATTTAAAAATTGGGTGTTTTTAACTGTTATAGTTTTCGTAGTATACCCAATAAACTTAAAAGTCAGGACATCACCTATCTGTGTTTTAATGGTAAAATTTCCATTAAAATCTGTGATACTTTTGTGACCACCTATCTTACTTAAGACACGAACACCGGCAAGTGGTTGACCTTCGCCTGTTACCTGACCAGATAACATAATTTTATTTTGTGCTGAAACTTCAAGACTTGCTCCTGTTATAAAAAGGAGCATAATTAAGAGTGTAATTTTTTTCATCAGAGGTGAGCTTTAGAATTTGATAAATGAAATATCAAGTTCCCTGCCAAGAATCTGATTCAACCCTTAATTTAAATTTTGTATTCTGGTTTTAAGCCCGTTATAATTTCACTACGCTTGATTTTTCCATTAGGAGTACGTGCAAATTTAGGAACACAGTATAACTCTTTAGGAACCTCATACTTTTCTAAAACTTCAAAATTGAGTTTTGAAGCATCAAAACTGTCACATTCCATAATAAGAATTAAACGCTCTCCCAGCTTATCATCAGGGATACCCGCGACAAGAAAATTTACATCTATCTGAAGCGTAAGTTTTTTCTCAATACTCTCTGGATACAATTTAATACCACCACTGTTTACAACATTGTCTATGCGACCTAGCCAGTGAAATTTTTTATAGGAGACGAGATCAACCAAATCGTTTGTAACAATAGGATCTGTTGTAACCTTAGGCGCTTTTATAATGAGGCAACCGCGGTCATCCTGGCTTACGGTAACTTTATTTAACGTTTTAAAAGGAGGCTCTGCATCTTTGGCTTTTTTAGAATTGACCCTACGCACTGCTATATGTGTAATGGTTTCTGTCATCCCGTAAGTCTCATAGATTTTTGCGGGACTGTCTTTTACTAAGTTTTTAAGCGTTTCAGAAAATACCCCACCACCTATTATAAGCTTGCTTAATAAATGTAAACGTGCAATACTGTTATCAAGCTGAAATGGCGTCATCGCAGAAAAATCGTAACGCTTAAAAACCTGATCAAGCGGATTAGATTTAGGAGGAACCACATCTAATTTCCAACCTAAAATAACTGCACGTACAAACATCATTTTACCGGCAATGAACCGGGTAGGCAAACAATGCAAAGCAGAAGTACCTGCGTCTAACTTAAACTGTTTACCGGTGGCTTTTGCACTATTAATCATGTGCTTTTTAAGAAGCTTTATGCTTTTAGGAACACCTGTAGATCCCGAGGTATTTACAAATACATAATCTTTATCATTAAGCCAGTCAAGAATAAATGAAGCAAGCTCCTGCTCATACAATTCGCCACTGTCAATTAAATCTGCAGCGAGTACTTTTAAACCTGCTGCCTTTAGCGGCTTACCGTTGAGTTTAAATTCAGGATGTACTTCATATTTAGACATCGTAAGCTGTTTTAATCTGCTACAAAATGGTCTTCTAATTTAGGACTTTCCGGTTCATTTACAGCTCCAAATAGCTTTTCTTTCCATCCGGTCCATTTGTATTTATAGGCTAATATTCCTAAAAAGATAGGATAAATTATAAATACCGGTAGTACATCAACAATTCCTGCTGTAGGATCTGAAATATCCTTGAAAATTGAATCGGTCTGAAAGGCAGTCCAATCTGCGGTTACTAATAGAGCAGTTATAAGATTGTTTGCTGCGTGGTATCCCAAGGCAAGCTCCATGCCTTCATCCATCAAAGTCATAATACCTAGAATAAGACCGGTACCAAAATAAAAGACCATTACGATATCTCCCATCGCACTTATCTCAGGGTTGAAATAATGCAAGCCACCAAATATAAAAGAAGTCATAAGCAGCGGAAACCATCTGTTTTTAGCCAGTACTCCAAAACCCTGCATTAAATAGCCTCTAAAAACTAATTCTTCTACACTTGTTTGTATGGGCACAAAAAGAATTGCAATAACCGCCAGTATTAAAAATGGTACAAGATTAAAGGAAACTAACAGTTCTTCAGGAGCATAAAAATAGCTGATTAGTGTCGCCGTGACGGTATAGATCGCAATCATACCAAAAGCAAACCAAACTCTTCCCCAATCAAATTTTGCTCGTGTAGTAACCAGATCTTTGAGCTTTTGCTGATGTAAAAATTTAATAACAAACAATAATCCGCCAAGGGCGAAAACAAAAGAGATAAGTATAAGAAAGAAAGTAAGGTTCTTATCGAGAACGCCCATTATTGCATTTTGATCTAGATTTTCCATAGAACTTTGCAGCTCTTCAGGATTGTCCATATTAGAAACCCCCAACTTAAATAATACTGCAATTGTAAGCGGTAATTGCCCTATCACTGATGCAAAAATAACAAGTACAGAACCTAAGAGGTACCTCCAGAAATTATGCAGCGACTTGTAAGCTAATTCTATAAACATAAATTAAAATTGAAAGCTCCAGCTTTGATGTTGAGAATACCACAACTGCCCTTGCTTTATTTCTAACGGGGAAGATACATTATTTGTGTATAAACCGCCAGTACCTAAGCCTTGAGGAATTGTTGTACTTTTTGAAAATGTATATTGTGCAATTGCATTTAAACCTATATTACTTTCTAAAGCTGATGTAATCCACCAGCCTATGCCTTGCTCCTCTGCAAGCTGAATCCAGGTATCGCAACCTCTAAAACCTCCTACAAGACTGGGTTTTAAAATAATGTATTGCGGTTTAATTTGTTGAAGTAATTCTTTTTGACGCTTATAGCCAAACACACCTATCAATTCTTCATCAAGAGCAATAGGCAGCGGTGTTTTCTCACACAATATTGCCATCTCTTTTACTTGGTGTTGTTTTATAGGCTGTTCTATGGAGTGAAGCTCTAAAGCTGCAAGCCGTTCTAATTTTTGTAATGCTTCGGTAGGTTTAAAAGCCCCGTTCGCATCAACTCTCAGAGTTATTTGTTCTGCGGAAAACTGCTCTCTTATTCCTTCTAAAAGTTTTATTTCGGCATCAAAATCAATAGCCCCAATTTTCATTTTTATACAATCAAAACCGGAAGCTAGTTTTTCGGCTATTTGATCCTGCATAAACTGAGGCGTCCCCATCCAGATGAGTCCGTTGATTGCTATCGCATCTTTACCTTGCGTAAATGCAGAAGGAAAAAGCTCAAAAGTGTTTGCAGCATTAAATGATTGAAAAGCCATCTCAACTCCAAACTGTATGCTAGGAAAATCTACTAATCTGTCGTAAAGGGTTTGCTCGCCCAGATGAATATTTTCACAAGCCCACTTTAGGTTTTCTTCATAATCAGGACGGTCGTCTATACTTAAACCACGCAGAATACCACACTCACCAATTCCTATCTTTTGTTCTTCTTCAATTTTTATAAACCAGGTTTCCTTTTGATTAAGAACGCCCCGAGATGTTCCACTGGGGCGTTTAAAGTCTAGAATATATTTTTTATATGTTGCTTTCAAAAATGGCTTATTATAATTCTATTGATTCTCCTATTTTAAGTAATGTAAGTTTCTTTTCTACAGAACTAAATGCTTTTTTGGCGCCATCGTGATCAATTTCTATAAAACCGAACGTATCGTAGTGACAACCTATAATATTATTACATTCTATAAAATCACTTGCACGTACTGCATCGCCTATTCCCATTGTAAAATTATCTCCAATAGGTAAAATAGCCACATCAAGATCAAACTCTAACGGAATCAACTTCATATCCATCGTTAGCGCGGTATCGCCGGCCATATAGATAGTCTTACCATCTATACTAAAAACAAAACCACCGGGTTGACCGCCGTAACTTCCATCTGGGAAGGAGCTGGTGTGTATTGCATTTACATATTTAGCTTTACCAAATGAAAATTCCCAACTACCGCCGTGGTTCATGGGGTGTGTTTTCAAATCTTTTGCAGCATAATGATTTGCAATCTCATAATTGCTTACAATCGTTGCGCCAGATTGTTTCGCTATAGCTTCAGCATCTAAGGTGTGATCTTGATGTGCATGCGTTAAGAATATAAAATCTGGATTTAAATCTTTAATATCAATTTTGTCCTTTGCGAGGTCGTTTCCGGTTATAAAAGGATCTGTAAGAAGTGTTGCTTTTTCAGTTTCAAAACCAAAGCAATTTTGGCCGTAATAGGTGATTTTCATAGTATTTTCAATTTCATTTTTCTATCTCTGAAATTTACGAAAACACGCATACCACACTAGCTCCTTACCTTATAAGGTTCTGTTAAAATAGAAAACCCAGTGTAAAAAGTATCGAAAAGAAAAATGTCGCCAGGGCAACTTTTTTAAGTTGAGGATCTAAAAGCGCCGGGCTGTGATTTTCTTTAACGACCTTAATGTGTTTTGCTAACGGAATAAAAACCACAAATGCTATAGCAGAATATTTAAACGTATTTGTGAGTTGAAAGAAAATTAGAGTCGCTAAAAAAGCACCGCCTATTAAACTATAATGATAAATTTTTGCCTTTTTCTCGCCTAAAATAACCGCAAGCGTATTCTTATTTACGCGTGAGTCTGACAGGCGATCACGCATATTATTAAGATTAAGAACCGCCATACTTAGAAAGCCTATTGTTAAAGCAGGTAAAAAAACTACCCTACGTAATTCTAAGGTGTACATATAATAAGTACCTACGACTGCAACCAATCCAAAAAATATAAAGACAAAAAAATCACCTAACCCTCTATAACCATAAGCCCCACGCCCTACAGTATATTTAACTGCAGCAAGTATGGCAGACAGACCTAATAGAAAGAAGATTAAAGATTGTACAAACTTATCAGAGCCAAAAGCTGTGTAAATAAGCGCCAGACTTAATAAACTGGTTAATACTGCTGTAAAAACAATACCTCTTTTGAGTTGATTAGCAGTCAATAAACCACTTTGCATAGCACGAGCAGGACCTATACGTTCATGATTGTCTGTGCCTTTTACACCATCACCATAATCATTAGCAAAGTTTGAAAGAATTTGAAAACCCAGAGTTGCCAGTAAAGCCAGGATAAAAATGCTCCATCTAAAAGCCCCTGTATTATAAGCCAGTGCGCTACCTACAAGTATCCCTGAAACAGATAAGGGCAGCGTACGCAACCGTGCGGCAGAAATCCAAGCTTTAACTCGTGTCATAGATTTTATAATTTAATCGCAAAAGTAGACTTATCTAGCGGTATTTAAAAATAGCTCTACAAGTTGTAGGAAATCACAGGATACTTTTAAAATCAATATCGAAAGCGTTATAGTTAACGCTTTAATTCCTATTTTTCGGTTTTAAAAATTGATTGAAAAATGAAACACACACTACTCTACTTCTTTTTAGGTTGTTCTCTTCTAAGTTGTAAATCAAAAACAGAAAATACAGCAGAAATTTCTGAAACCATAGTAACAGAAGCTAAAAAACCTTTTGCCTGGGAAGCTGCCAATGTTTACTTTCTGCTTACAGATCGTTTCAATAATGGCAACACAAATAACGATATCAATTTTGGACGCGATAAAGAAACGGCTGTTTTACGTGGATTTAAAGGTGGTGATATTGCAGGTATTACGCAAAAGATTGAAGATGGCTATTTTACAAACTTAGGTATTAATGCAATTTGGTTTACTCCGGTTGTTGAGCAAGTACATGGTGCAGTTGATGAAGGTACAGGCGTAACCTATGGGTATCATGGGTATTGGACTAAAGACTGGACTGCTCTTGATCCTAACTTTGGTACTTATGAAGAATTACAAAAGCTTGTTACTACAGCGCATCAAAATGGAATACGCATCGTGATGGATGTTGTACTTAACCACACAGGACCAGTTACTGATACTGATGTTTTTTGGGGTGAAGATTGGGCACGGCAACAACCCCAGTGTACCTATGATGGCTATGACGCTACAACTCTATGTACGCTGGTAGCAAACCTACCCGATATAAAAACCGAAAGCGAAAAAGAAGTTGAATTACCTGCTTTTTTAATAGAAAAATGGAAAAAAGAAGGGCGTTACGATGCAGAATTAGAAGAGTTAAACTCGTTTTTTGCAACTAGTGAGCTTGCTAAAACTCCGCGGAATTACATTATAAAATGGCTTACAGATTACATTCGTGATTTAGGCATAGACGCTTTTAGGGTAGATACTGTAAAGCATGTTGATGAGGCAGCGTGGTCTGTTATGAGAACACAGGCAGACCTGGCATTTGCCAGCTGGAAAAACACAAATCCTGATTTAGTCTTAGACGATAATGCATTTTTTATGTTAGGAGAAGTCTATAATTATAACATTGGCGGTGGTAGAGATTATGATTTTGGAGATCAGAAAGTAGATTATTTTGCTCACGGTTTTGACAACCTAATCAATTTTCAATTTAAGTATGATGCCACGGGAGATTATGAGCAGATGTTCTCCAGCTATGACTCTATACTACACACTGCTTTAAAGAGTAAAAGTGTACTTAATTATGCGACGTCGCACGACGACGGTCAACCTTTTGATAAAGACCGAAGTAAAGCCTACGAAACCGGAACTAAATTATTACTTACACCCGGTTTGTCACAGGTTTATTACGGTGATGAGATTGCCCGCAATCTAACGATTCCCGGTGCAGACGGTGATGCTACATTACGTGGAATGATGCCGTGGTCACAACTAGATTCTACCGAAACTAAAGCCATCCTAAATCACTGGCAAAAACTGGGAACTTTTAGAAGAGATCATCTTTCTGTAGGTGCCGGGCGCCATAAAATGCTTCAGGAAAAGCCGTACGTGTTTTCAAGAACTTATTCTAAAAATGAAATCAATGATGCAGTTGTTGTAGGCTTAGATTTACCAGAAGGTGAAAAAGAAATTCCGGTTACTCCTGTTTTCAAAGATGGTGAGACTATTACAGATAGATATTCCGGGAATACTGCTACAGTTAAAAATGGTAAAATATACTTAAACACCGCATTTACAATTGTATTACTTGAAAAGATTTAAAATGTCTATAGTATTGACTTTAGGCTATCACCTTTATTGAGCGATTTACTTTAAATATTTATTCAAAACTGATCTGAATACGGTGGCTATAACACGATTTAGATCAGATTTTTTTTTATGAATTAAGACCTAACTCCCATGAAATGGTTCGTCATTATACTAATAATTCAACTTATGAACACCACGCTATTCAATTTTAAAAAAGATGCAGACATTAGTAAATGGCAAGTAGTTGACGACGTTGTAATGGGAGGTAGATCGTCGGGTACATTTAAACTCAATGAGGATGGCTATGGAGAATTTTCAGGGCATATATCTTTAGAAAATAATGGTGGCTTTTCATCCCTGCAATACCCGTTTTCTACTATTTCTGTAAATCCTAAACAGGTTATTGAACTCTATTTAAAAGGTGATGGTAAAGATTATCAGTTTAGAGTAAAAGACAAAATCTCAAATTCACACTCTTATGTATATCCCTTTAAAACAACCGGAGATTGGGAAGTTATACGTATTCAACTAAGTCAAATGACTCCACAATTTAGAGGTCGCAAATTACAGATGAAAGCGTTTGATCAAAATCAGATAGAGCAACTTACTTTTTTAATAGGAAATAAAAAACAAGAAGATTTTAAACTTGAGCTCGATAAAATTGTTTTAGTACATTAATATCAACTTTTATTTAACACACCCTCTTAGCATAGATCAATTTTTTTAAAGAGTTGCGCCAGTACCTTTGTTTCAAATAATTATAAACTAGCGGCACGTGCTGCAATTAAAATATAAGATTATGAAAAAGGTATTATTTGTACTTACAAGTCACGATAAATTAGGAGATACGGGAGAGAAAACAGGATTCTGGATTGAAGAATTTGCTGCTCCTTATTATACGCTTCACGATAAGGGTATTGAAATTACAATTGCTTCTCCTAAAGGTGGTCAACCACCTATAGATCCTAAAAGTTCTGCTGAGGATGCACAAACAGAAGCTACTAAACGTTTTAACGCAGATGAAGCTTTACAAGCTAAATTAGCGACTACAACAAAATTGTCTGAAGTTGATCAAGATGGTTTTGATGCGATTTTCTACCCGGGTGGACACGGTCCATTATGGGATTTAGCAGAAGATAAAGATTCTATTGCTTTAATTGAATCATTTTATGCTAACAATAAACCCGTAAGTGCTGTATGTCACGCTCCAGCTGTTTTTAAACATACTAAAAGTGCAGACGGAAATTCTTTAGTAAAAGGTAAAAAAGTTACCGGATTTACTAATACTGAAGAAGAAGCTGTGCAACTTACAGATGTAGTACCATTTTTAGTAGAAGATATGCTTAAAGAAAACGGTGGTATTTATTCAAAAGGTGATGACTGGGGAGTTTATACTCAAGAAGACGGTCTTTTAATTACAGGGCAAAACCCTGCTTCTTCAGAAAAAGTTGCTGAAATTTTACTAGAGCGTTTAGCATAGTAATTTAAAATAAGTTTTCGCCTTAATAAATTACAACTCTCCCTAAAGTTGTGAAAATTAAAAGCTAAAACGTAATTAACGGATTGAATTAAGTTTCAATCCGTTTTTTTTATAGAAGATTATTACAAACTGTATTAACAGTATAGTACAGGATAGAAATCTGTAGTGTAATTACTATTATTAAATAAGCTTATAATTAAATATCAAACGATCAATTGAGATTGAATTTCTAATTACAAGTTTGTTTAAAATAATTGATTTAGCCATCAATAGAAAAGGTGCCTTAAAAGGCACCTTTTCTATTTTTAAGCAAGATTAATTCACGTGGAATAAAACTTTAACGCATTCAAAAATTATCACGATTTAAAAATTTATGCTGTTAATTTTCAGCACTTTATATTATTAATTTATCTAAATTTTTTGATTTTATTATTAACACTGCTTAACATTTACAGTAGGTTTTTTAATAAATCATAGGCAAAGTAGCGTACAAAATACTGCTAGTTTAGCTCAACAATTAAAAATCAAATAAGATGAAACGATTATTTTTATATACAACAACGGCAATCTTAGGACTTTCTTTAGCAGCTTGTAATACTGATATTAAAAAGAATGATGTAGCTGCAAATGCGCAGACTAAAGTTGAATTAGAAAAACCAGTTCCTCCGGCTGTAGTTATTCCTGAAGGATACGAACTTTACAAAAGTGGTACTTTAAACAAAGAATGGAAACTTTCTATGATTTACCCTGAGAAAGCTTCAGTAGATGTGGTAGGTAACCAGGTAATGGTTAAGTATTCTGGTGAAGACAATTCTTTTTACGGTGGTTTAACAGATGGTTTTAATATGACCGTAAGCATCATTAACAATGAAGACGCTCAAAAATACGTACAAAATACCACTCCTGAACTTATAGGTAATTATGAAATGATTAAATATAAAGCTCCTAATAGTTTAGGGATGCAAGTAGATCATTATCTTGTTAAAATTAATACCGAAGACGATGCTAACAACACATATGTAGATGTGGCATTAGCTGTAAAAGGAAAGGATAGCAAAGAATACAATACCATGATTCTTGATATTCTTGAAACTATGCAGTGGGAAAAAGCTGCTGCATAGATTTAATATCTAATTAAACAAAGCAAAAAATCCGCTCTTAATGTAAGAGCGGATTTTTTATGAAAACTCATTTTGATCTATAACAATGCCAACTCCGTTTTAGCACGATCAAAATCAGTCATTAATTCTTCTATGATTTTAGCGGCAGGTTTGATACTATGTATTAGTCCTGCAATTTGACCTATCTCTAATTCGCCTTCTTCCAAATCTCCTTCAAACATACCTTTCTTAGCGCGTGCTCTCCCTAAGAGCTCAACAAGTTGTTCTTTAGATGGGGCTGTGGCATATAGAGCTTTTACATCATCGTAAAATTTATTTTTAAGTAAGCGTACAGGTGCAAGCTCTTTTAAAGTCAACTCTGTATCTCCTTCCTTTGCTGCTATAACCTTATTTTTAAAGTTAATGTGACTACTTGCTTCAGGTGTAGCAACAAACCTGCTTCCTATTTGTACAGCATCTGCTCCTAGAACCATAGCTGCGAGCATTCCTCTTCCTGTAGCAATACCACCTGCGGCAATTAAAGGTACTGTCAATTGTTCTTTTACCATAGGTATAAGGGTAAATGTAGTAGTCTCTTCGCGACCATTATGACCACCGGCTTCAAATCCTTCAGCAACCACCGCATCTACTCCTGCTTCTTCGGCTTTTAGTGCAAACTTTACGCTACTCACTACGTGCACCACAGTGATCCCATTTTCTTTTAAGTGAGAAGTCCACGTTTTAGGATTACCTGCACTTGTAAATACAATTTTGACTTCTTCTTCAATAATGATTTGCATCAGTTTATCTATATCAGGATACAGAAGAGGCACATTAACGGCAAATGGTTGTGATGTCGCTTTTTTACACTTTATAAGATGTTCTTTTAAAATTTCAGGATACATAGAACCTGCACCTATAATCCCTAATCCTCCTGCATTACTTACAGCACTGGCAAGTTTCCAGCCACTGGCCCAGATCATCCCGGCTTGAATTATGGGATATTGTATACCGAAAAGTGATGTGATTCTATTCAAACTAAGCTATTTATGAAATTACTCCAGACCCTAAACATTCGTTACCATTATACCAGGCTACAAATTGACCCTCGCTTATTGCTGCCTGTGGCTCATCAAACGATACGTAAAGACCAACTTCTGTTTTGTGTAGCCAGGCTTTAACCAAAGGCTGGCGGTATCTTATACGCGCTTCTACCTCGCGTGTTTCTCCTATTTGTAACTCAAGATCTTCACGTATGTAATGAATTTCACTTTCCTGAACATACAGAGCAGAACGCAATAAGCCGGGATGATCTTTACCCTGGCCGGTATAAATAACGTTTTCCTCAACATCAGTATCAATAACAAACAAAGGTTCAGGAGTTCCGCCAACGGCGAGACCTTTACGTTGCCCTTTTGTAAAATAATGAGCTCCCTGATGCTTACCTACAATTCTACCGTCTGTTACTCTATATTTTGGTTTCTGAGCTAATGCAGCTACATCGGTTATAGCAACAGCAACGCTACTTCTATTTTCTGATTGTAAAATGTCTATTTTTTCCTGTGCCTTTTCTGAAGTGATTTCTACAATAACACCCTCTTTTGGCTTTAATTGTTGTTGTAAAAAGTCTGGCAAACGTACTTTACCTATGAAGCAAAGTCCTTGAGAATCTTTTTTATCTGCAGTCACCAGATTTTCGGCCTTAGCAATTTTACGCACCTCGCTTTTTTGTAAATGACCTATAGGAAACAAGGTTTTGGCAAGTTGATCCTGTGATAACTGACATAGAAAATAAGATTGATCTTTGTTGTCATCTGCTCCTGCCAGCAATTGATATATCGGTTTACCATCAACCTCAACTTCACCTTTCTGACAATAATGACCGGTCGCGACAAAATCTGCACCTAGCTCCAGTGCTATTTTCATAAAAACATCAAATTTGATTTCGCGATTACACAGTACATCGGGGTTGGGCGTGCGTCCCATCTCGTATTCCCTAAACATATAATCAACGATTCGATCTTTATATTCTACGCTTAAATCTACAGTCTGAAAGGGAATTCCCAATTTCTCTGCTACAAGCATCGCATCATTACTATCATCAAGCCAGGGGCAGTCATCTGATATTGTAACAGAGTCGTCGTGCCAATTCTTCATAAACAGGCCAATAACATTATACCCGGCCTCCTTCAATAAATAGGCTGAAACACTACTATCTACTCCTCCACTAAGACCTACAACAACGGTTTTCATATTCTTCTATTTGTGTTCTTTTGAGTCGCTAAACCCAATGCAAAATTACGAAACATTAAAGGATACAGAACGGTTTTTCAATTCTCAGAAAATAGTTAAAACTATTTTTGTTTAATATTTTTAACTTTTAGTTAAACAATTTTTAATGATGCTGCTCCTAAATTTGAGGACTAATAAAAAAAACATACTATGAAATCATTTAACAGAATTCTCCAAGTACTTGCTATAACGGTACTTACAACAAGTTTAATTTCGTGTAGCGACGACGACGACAACGGGGTGATGCCTTCAGAAACGAATACGATTGCGGATATTGTTTCTAACAGTGATGATTTTGACATCCTACTTGCAGCAGCAGTAAAAGCTGATCTTGTAGGTACATTATCTACTACAGCAAACACAGATTTAACTGTATTTGCTCCTACAGATGCAGCATTTATTTCCTATTTAGGTGCGACAGACGAAACTGCCGCAATTAGTACTGTAAATTCATTATCAAGTGATGTGGTTGCTAATTTATTACTGAATCACGTATTGGGAACTTCAGTCACTGCTTCTGAAATTACAGCGGGTTATGTAAAAGCTTTATCTACAAATGCAGATGGTGACAACCTCGATTTATATGTAGGTGTAGCTAGTGGAACCGTTACTATTAATGGAATCTCAGATGTTACTACACCAGATGTAGCAGCAGATAACGGTGTGATACACGTTGTTGACGCAGTTATACCTGAAGCTACAATTGCTACTTTTGCTAGTGCAGATCCTAACTTCTCCACCTTATTAGCGGCAGTTGTTCAGGAAGATTTAGCTGCGACATTATCTGGAGCGGGAACCTTTACAGTGTTTGCTCCTACTAATGACGCCTTTCAGGCATTAATTGATGCAGACCCTAATGATGGCATCACAAGCGCTGCAGATATCCTGGCTCTAGGGGATTCTGATGCTACCACAACAAGTGCACTTGACAACATTTTAAGACACCATGTATTAGGTGCTACGGTACGTGCTGAAGATTTGAGCACCACTGCTCCTACACCTGCTACTCCATTATTTGCTGGTGGTGGTTTAAGTATAGATGCAACTGTAACACCTCCTTCTATTACAGATGGTTCTGGTACTAAATACGACATTGTGGTTACTAATGTTACCGGTACAAACGGTGTCATTCACGCGATAACCGGTGTTCTAATGCCTGAATAATTTAGCTGAAATTAAATGCAATAAAAAACCCTTCAAGTTTTACTTGAAGGGTTTTTACTTTTATACGGTATTACTATTATTTCTTTTTCTGTTGTGCTTCAGCCTGCTCCATCATTTCAGAAAATTTCTTAGTGAAACGATTTTGTTTTTTCGGCTTTGCCTTTGCTGTAGCAATTTTTGCGTGAATCTTGTTTTCATCTAAGATGAAATTTTTGATTACCAGCATAATTCCTATGGTAATTAAGTTTGAAATAAAGTAGTATAAACTCAATCCACTAGCGTAGTTGTTGAAGAAAAACAACATCATTAATGGCGACAAGTACATCAGGAATTTCATATTAGGCATTCCCGGTTGCTGCGCTTGCTGCATACTTTGACCCGTAGTCATCGTCATATATATAAAGATAGCAATAGAAGCTAATATGGGGAATAAACTCACGTGATCTCCGTAAAACGGAATTGAAAACGGAAGATCTGCAATTTTATCATAGCTTGATAAATCATCTGCCCATAAAAAGCTTTCGTGTCTTAATGCAAATGCTGAAGGGAAAAACGTAAACAACGCATAGAATACAGGAATTTGCAACAATCCAGGAATACAACCACTTAATGGGCTGGCACCTGCCTTGCTATAAATTTTCATCGTTTCCTGTTGCTTTTTCATAGCATTATCAGCATACTTCTCATTGATCTCATTGATCTCAGGGCGTAAAACTTTCATCTTAGCCTGTGAGAGGTATTGCTTGTACTGTACAGGAGACAACAATAATTTAATAGAAATCGTTAATAATATAATGGCGATTCCTGCGGGGAAGTAAGCGATTAAGAAATTAAAAAATGGAATAATTAAGTACTTGTTGATTACACCAAAAATACCCCAACCCAATGGCATTGCCTCATCTATATCGCGGTCGTAATTATTTAAAATCTCATAATCTGTAGGACCGTAATAAAAATCCATTGCATAATTAAGCTCCCCATTTACAGGAGTTAATAGCATTTCTGCCGCATATTTCTTTGTGTAAATAGTATCTACTTCCTCGTCTTCAACAAGATTTTGAGATTTAAAGGTAACCTGCTCAAACGGCTGGTCTGTTAATAAGATAGAACTAAAGAAATGTTGTCTAAAGTTTAACCAGTCTACATCTGTCTCTATAGCGTCATCTTCTCCTGACTGACTTAGTTTATCGTGATCACCTTCTTCATATTCGTACGTTAAACGTGTGTAACGATTCTCATAACTAATACTTTTAGCATGACGATATCCTTTAAGTTCCCAGTCTAGATTTATTGGCTGCGAAGTATTTATCACACTTTGAAGACCTACCGTTTTTATACCGAAACCCATCATATAATCATCTGGTTTCAACGTGTAGCGGTATTCTAAATATTCATTTGCAGCAACTTTCAGTTTCATAGAAAGAACCTGATTTTCTCCTTCCTTACTTAGCGAAGGCTCAAAATACATATTCTCGCTATTTAAAGTTCTGTTATCTGTAGTAGCGAAGTTTAAATTAAACCTACTGTTCCCGTCTTTAATTAAATAAACAGGTAGCGAATCGTAGCTTTTAAATTGCTTTAGTCGTGCTTCAGTTATAAAACCTCCTTTATTACTTATTTTGAGTGCTAAAACCTCATTCTCAAATTCGGTAACATTATCTGTAGCAGAAGGCAGACTTGCAGAGTATGCAAAGTTCCCCAGCGTTGCCTTATAACGCTCCATAGATAAAGAATCATTTTGAGGAGCTCCTTGTGCTACATCTGTATTTTGAGTAGCAGCAGGAGTTACGGCTTTTTTCTCTGCATCAATTTGTTCTTGTTTGGCTTTTTCTGCTGCCAGCTCTTCTGGTGAAGGCTGGTTTTGCCAAAGCATAAATAGTAAAATAGCTCCTATTAAAAGGAACCCTATCATTGACTGTTTGTCAAATTTCTTTTCTTCCATAATTGTGCGGCAACGTGCCGTATTACTAATTTTTAATCAACTTGCGTAGAATTATCGTGCTGGTGAAATCTACAAACGGCTTTAAGGCAATAACAATCCCACAGATTAGTTATGTGACACATTGTCTGTACTTTTTGACTGACTGTATTTTACAGCCGCCTGTACATAAGCTACAAATAAAGGATGTGGGTTAGCTACTGTACTTTTATATTCGGGATGATATTGTACTCCTACAAACCAGGGATGGTCTTCAATTTCTACAATTTCTACAAGACCGGTTTTAGGATTAGTACCTGTAACTTTTAAACCTGCTTTTTCTAACTGATCTCTGTATTCATCATTAAACTCATAACGGTGACGGTGACGCTCTGTAATTAGATTTTTACCGTAAACACCAGACACTATACTATCTTTTACAAGCTCACAATCCCAGGCTCCCAATCGCATGGTACCGCCCATATGTTTAAGATCTTTTTGATCTTCCATCAAGCTAATTACAGGTGTCGTTGTATTTGGCTGCATCTCTATAGAATTTGCATCTTTAAGACCGGCAACATTCCGAGAGAATTCAATCACTGCCATTTGCATACCTAAACAGATTCCTAAAAACGGAATTTTATGTTCGCGGGCATATTGTACCGCTTTAATTTTTCCTTCTATACCACGCTCCCCAAAACCAGGCGCAACTAACAAGCCATCTAATTTTGAAATCTTAGTATCTATTACATCCTGAGAAATAAATTCGGAATGTATAGGCTCAACCTTTACACGCACTTCATTCTCTGCTCCTGCGTGAATAAACGCTTCTAAAATAGACTTATAAGAATCCTGAAGCTCTACGTATTTACCTATAAGCCCAATTCTAACTTCGGCTTTTGGGTTTTTATGTCTGCGTAAAAACTCATTCCAGCGAGTTAAAACCGGCTCATTATCTGCAGAAAGATTCAATTTTGAAAGTGTAATGGTATCTAAGCCTTCTTCAAGCATCATATTAGGCACATCATAAATGGTAGATGCATCTATAGATTGAATCACCGCTTCTTTGCGCACATTACAGAATAATGCGAGTTTTTCACGTAAATCATCGCTCAATTCGTGTTCGGTTCTACACACCAGAATATCTGCTTTGATACCGCTTTCCATCAATGTTTTAACAGAATGCTGCGTAGGTTTTGTTTTCAATTCTCCTGCTGCAGAAAGATATGGAACGAGGGTTAGATGTATTACTAAAGCATTCTCATCGCCCAGTTCCCATTTTAACTGGCGCACCGCTTCAATGTAAGGCAATGACTCAATATCACCTACGGTACCACCTATTTCAGTAAGAACAATATCATAATCACCGGTATTACCCAGAGTCTTAATACGCTCTTTTATTTCGTTTGTAATATGAGGAACAACCTGTACAGTTTTACCAAGAAATTCTCCACGACGTTCTTTCTCAATAACACTTTGATAAATACGCCCGGTAGTAACGTTGTTAGCCTGTGACGTATTTACGTTAAGAAAACGCTCGTAATGCCCAAGGTCAAGGTCTGTTTCTGCACCGTCATCGGTTACGTAACATTCCCCGTGTTCATAAGGGTTTAACGTACCCGGATCAACATTTATATATGGATCTAATTTTTGAATTGTAACGCGGTAACCACGTGCCTGAAGCAACTTTGCTAAGGAAGCCGCTATAATACCTTTACCTAATGAAGAAGAAACCCCGCCCGTGACGAAGATGTACTTAGTATCTGCCATCTATATCTTGATTATTTTATGCTCACTTTAACACTATGAGCACATCTACGGGATGCAAAGGTAGGTATTTAATGGCGAACCTTTTTAACCGATTTGGCTATTATTTTTTTGGCTTCGCTTTTGGCTTAGGTGCAGGATATTGACGTTTAATTTTATAGATGAGCTCTTCTAGTCCGTTCACTTTTATCTCATACATCTGCTCCATCATCATCCCTAATTTACCTTCAGGAAAACCTTTTTGCCGAAACCAGGTGAAGTAAGGTTCAGGAAGCTCTACCAAATAGCGATCCTGATATTTTCCGAATGGCATTTTATAATGCGCAAGTTCTATAAGTTTTTCAGGATCCAAATTATACGATTTTTATTTTATAAGAATTGAGTAAACCAGGCAAGCCTTCTTTACTAAATATAGCACCGGTTACTTTATTGTGCTCAGGGATTAGTGTATAATTTAATGCCGAAGAAAAATCTGTTTTTTGCAGGTTTGTCTGTTCAAATGTGCTACCCGCAAGATCACATTCGGTTAAGGAAATACCAGAAAGATTAGCTTCAGTAAAATCTACCTCTTTTAACTGACACTTTATAAACTGCGAACTTGTCAAATCAACTTTATAAAAGTTGCTAAAATTCAACAAACAACTGTCACACGTAATCTGAAATAAAAAGGAAGCACAAGTATCAAATCCCATCCCCAGCATTTTACAGGAAATAAACTCGCAATCCTGAAATGCAGCTTTGTGTAAGTTTGCGCCGCTTAGATCACAGTTTTCAAAAGTACAATTTGTAAAACTGAGGTTTGATAATTTAGCTTTCGCGAAAAAACAACTTTTAAAAACGCAATCTTCAAAATCTGCAACAATACTGTTTTCAACAAAATTGTGTCCTTCAAAAGTTTTATCGGTTAGCAATTCATTCATCAACTTAGTCCTTATTTTAGTTTCGTGGAAGCATTCCGTATTAATTTTCGGCTTAAATAATTAAACCGAATATACAACAGGATCGCTGAAGCACTCAATCCTGCGAGTAGACCGTACCAAATACCCTGACTTCCCATCATATCTGCTTTCCCAAAATACCAGGCCACCGGAAATCCTATTAACCAGTAGGCTACAAAACAGATTGCTGTTGGGATATTTACATCTTGCAAACCGCGCAAAGCTCCTAAAATCACTACCTGCAAACCGTCACTTAACTGAAACAAGGCTGCAACTATAAGCAATTGAGATGCAAGAATAATCACTTCAAGATTATCTATATAAAATTCAGGAAGTATATTTTTTAGTAAAATAAAGCCAATAGCAAATACCGCTTCAATAAGAAAAACCTGTAGAAATAATGAAATGGCAATACGTCTCATATTAACGTAATCACCTTTTCCTTTTTGATTCCCCACGCGTATCGTTGCAGTTACACCCAAGCCTACAGCAATCATAAAAGTCATCGCCGCAAGATTTAGCGCTATTTGGTTTGCGGCCTGTGCATTTGTACCTAAAATACCAGACAGAAAAATACACGAGGTAAATAATGACACTTCAAAAAGCATCTGCATTGCAGTAGGAAAACCCAGATCAAACAACTTTTTAAATATGGGTAGTTTAAAAGCCTTACGCCTGGTCCAAATAAAATACGGCTTAAATTTCTTTTTCTTACTTAAAATATAATACAGCATCCACAGCATAAAAAAGCGTGAAATCAGTGTGCCGTAAGCCGCACCTACAAGCTCTAGTCGAGGAAAAATCCAGAAACCGTAAATAAGTATAAAATTAAAAAACACGTTAACCACATTTGCCACGATAGTCGCATACATAGCATAGCGTGTGTTTGATAGCCCATCTGCAAATTGCTTAAATGCCTGAAAAACCATTAAGGGTATTAGTGAGAACGCAACAATCTCCATATACGGGATTGCGAGTTTTACAACCTCAACCGGCTGATCTAAATAATACAGAATAGGTTTTGCAAAGAGCAGCAAAACAAATAAGAGGATTCCATTAAGTGCACACATTACAATGCCGTGGTGAAAATAATTTCTTCCCAGCTCTGTGTTACCCGTACCATCTGTCTCTGCTATTAAGGGTGTTATCGCAAAAGAAAAACCTATACCTAAAGAAAGAGCGATAAAAATAAGACTGTTACCTAAAGAAACCGCAGCCAACTGAGCTGCACCTAGCCTACCTACCATGATATTATCTGCTAAAGCAACCAGAATATGACCCAGTTGCCCCAGCATTACAGGGTAAGCAATCTTTAAATTTTGACGAAATTCTTTTGTGTAATCAGCTAACAAAACAGCGGTTTTTAAAGGAATGCAAAAGTAAGCTTAAAGATTAATATAGCCGTGTACTCTAATCACCTGCTTTTTGAGCTATACAGGTACATTAATTTACAGAAGCCTTAACAGCCCTTAGTGGGAGGTATCATTAACTTTGTTAAACTATGCAAAATGAATCTGATTATCACAATAAAGAAATCCCTAAAAGTATTGAGGATGAAGTCAAAATTGCACTTAATTTTTATCCGCAATTGATTAATACCGCAATCGCTTTTAAATTTAAGGATGATATTAAAAAGTCTACAATGCAGGCGCAGCCTGTTTTTAAATCCCTTTTAAGACCAAGTAAAAGAAGAGATTACGTGATTTTTATTAGTAAAAAAGTAAAAATTGAACAGGAGTCTTTTAAGATTACAGACATTCCTTCTGAAGTTTTAATTGGGTGGATAGGACACGAACTAGGTCATATTATGGATTATAGAGAGCGCAGCAGTTTGGGCTTGATTTGGTTTGGTATTAAATATTTATACTTCCCTAAGTTTATTAAAAAAGCAGAACGTGCAGCAGACACCTTTGCTGTGGCGCACGGTATGGGAGAATACATTTTAAAAACCAAAGATTTCATTTTGAATCACGCGCATATTTCTAAAGCGTACAAAGCACGAATTAAACGACTCTATCTTTCTCCCGAAGAGATAATGCACCTTATCAATAATGATTAATTGTGATGTTCAACGTCTAACCTCAAGTGTCTTTACCAAAATAAAAAAAGTCCTATTGCTTTAGCAGAATAGGACTTTTTCTCATTTAATCTTTATATTCTAAACTTTAGCGTGCTCCTTCACAAAAGCTTCCCACTCGGCGAATTTCTCTTCGTTCATCACTTTTTCCATTTTAACCTGACCGCCTTTTTTCTTATTGGCACCACTCCATTCATAAAAAACTTCGGGCTTAACGGTTTTTACAAAAACACCTTTTAAGGCTTTACTTCTGGCCACACCATAATTTTTATTTGCCTCTTGTAAACTTGCGTCTAGCTTTTCTGCAAGTTCCTCATTAGAAACTGTAGTCTCGGTGCCTAGATACCAATAATGATAAAACTCATTATCTTCAGGATTACGTTTTGCAGCAATCGTAAATTCTGGGATCTTGATATCAAAAGCTTCCTCTAACTCCTGAACTGCAGCTTCCATTTTATTAACAGAAAGCTGTGATCCCACGGTATTTAAGAAAAATTTGGTACGGCCGGTAATTTTGATTTCGGCTCTTGCTTTATCAGTAAACGCAATAGTATCGCCTATGAGATAGCGCCAGGCACCAGAAACTGTAGATATGATTAAGATATAATCTTTTTCTTCTTCTACATCTGCCAAGCCTACAACAGGAGCGTCCTGCACGATTGATCCGTCTTCGTTGATATAATCAGGATTCATAGGTACAAACTCAAAGTAGATACCATTATTGGTGACCAGTTTCATCGCATCAGTCTCTGGTCTGGCTTGAAATGCAATAAATCCTTCCGAAGCTAAATAGGTGTCGATAACCGTAATTGGCTTCCCTAATAGCGCATTAAAACTCTTTTCATAAGGTTGAAAGGCTACGCCACCAGAAGTGTACACCTGAAGGTTAGGCCAGATCTCGTGAATATTATTGAGTTTGTGATGCTCAATAACTTTTTCTAACATTAATTCAATCCAGCTGGGAATACCACTTAAGGCCCCTATATCCCACTCTTCTGCGGTTTCTGCAATGTGCTGAACGCGCTCATCCCAATCTTCAATTTTAGCAATATCTTCACCCGGCTTGTAATAGCCTTTAAACCAAAATGGAATTCGGCTTGCGCTAATACCACTTATTTCGCCTTCTTCGTGACCGTCTTTTTTAGCCAGATCAGTAGAGCTACCCAGCATCATAATATCTTTCTCAAAAAAATCTGCCTCTAAATCAAAATGAGCCAAAGCACCTACTTGTTTAATACCCGCATTGCGTATAGCCTCTATCATTTCATCTGTTACCGGAATACGCTTACTACTTTTCCCGGTTGTACCGCTACTTAGTGCAAAATAATCTGGAGTACCGGGCCAGGTCACATCTACTTCGCCTTCGTGTAATTTAGACCACCATTCTTCATTTAGGCTGTTATAGTCAAAAAAGGGTATTTGCTCAGAAAAGCTTAAAATCGGATTTTCTGACTCTAAAATAGCTTCAAAACCGTAAAACTGCCCAAATTGTGTATTCTTGGCTTTTTCTAACAATTCTTTCAAAACTACTTCCTGCTCCTCAATAGGATTTGATTCTGAGATTATCTTATCTGAAATGTCGATTATACCTTTTATGAGTGCGCCTAAAATTGCCATGGTTAGTTTGTTTTGGATGTACTCAAAATTAAGAGACCTCGTAAAAACGAGGTCTCTAGTTATAAGAAGTTTAACAGGAATATTTTGCTATAAATCGTGTTGGGCGTGACCCTTTGGGTCGGGCTATACGCTCCAAGTCCGCGGCTCGCTATCGCTTACCTGTGGGCTTTTTGCTGCTATACCTCACGCAGACCAAATTTTCTCATTTATTATGTATGAAAATGTCAATCACGTGTACCTATTATCCCCTTCTGCGTTCTAGCAAGATTAACATCATAAGCCCTAACATAATGCGCTCGCTATCGCCCTCATCTAATTCCCCTAGTTTTGTGATTTGAAACTTACGCCCGAAGAATGAAGCCTGCTTTTTTAAACGGGCAATTTTTTGACCGGCTTTATCGCTAACCATGTAGGATGGGTTAAAGAGATAGCCGGTAAGTATTCCGGCAATTGGGATCTCTCCAAATATTGAATCTGCTACTTTAACCCAGCCGTTTTCTTCTTCAATAGTATATTCGGGATTGTTATTTTCATCTACGATTTGATACTTGGCTTTCCAGATTGAGCGCCATCCTTTTCTAACTATTTTGCCAAAGGTATTTCCGTCTGCATCATAAAAAGCATAGGCAGCAGAAAAATCGAGCCACCGGTCTGCTTTAATTTGATAGTTTAATTGGTTCTTAGAAGTATCACCATAAATCTGAATATCTTCTTTGAGTTTAAACATCTTTTGGCGCGCATAAGCTAAGACTTTACCATTAGAATCTGTAGCTATAAAATCATTTGACAGCGTACTTATCTTAAATACAAAGTCTATGGGAAACATTAAGTTTTTCATCGTCATAGGTTAGTCAAAAAAATATTTTTCAGAATAAAAAAAACTACGCCTATTTATTTTGAACAGGAATCACCCCATAAGTGTCAAACAAATAAACCAGACTGGTCATTGTAGCCGCTCCTAACTCTAATTCTCGTTTATTAACTGCATCAAAAGTATCATTACTTGCGTGGTGATAATCAAAATAGCGTTGTGAATCTGGTCGTAAACCGGCTAAAACGATACCTTCCGTTTTCAATGGGCCTATATCTGCACCGCTGCCACCTAATTCAAAATAATGAATTAAATACGGCTTAAACAGCGGAATCCAACTTTCTACCTGAGCAAAATTTGCAGCATCTGCATCAAAAGAAAAGCCTCTGGGCGTAAACCCACCAGAATCACTTTCTAGTGCAAAGACATGGTTTTCCCCTTTTTTCTTAGCCACTGCGGCATATTCATTTCCGCCTCGAAGACCATTTTCTTCGTTCATAAAAAGAACTACACGAATGCTGTGTTTTGGGGTGTAGTTAGCAGCTTTCATTAAACGTAAAACTTCCATACTTTGCACTACGCCGGCACCATCATCGTGACTGCCATCTCCAAGATCCCAGGAATCTAAATGCCCACCTATAACCATAAATTCATTAGGCTTCTCACTACCGGTAAGCTCTCCTATTACATTAAAAGAAGGCACATCTTCATAGTTTTTGGAATTCATTTTCAAATAAAACTGAGTCTTATCATTCTTCTTAAGCATTTTACTTAAAAGCGCTGCACCATTAGTACTTATAGCCGCTGCAGGTATTCTTTTATCATTAGGCAAATCGCCGTAAGACATTGCACCCGTATGTGGGAAATCGTCCATTCTTAAATTCATAGAGCGCACAATCACACCTACCGCACCATATTTTGCAGCTTCCTGTGCGCCAGAATATCGCTGATCTACACAACCGCCATAAGCAGAAAACGTTTGTATTAAATCTGCCTGCATAGGGCGATTATAAAAAACTATTTTGCCTTTAAGTTTTGCCTCCCCGTAATTTGCTAAATCTTCTAATCCCTGCACTTCTATTACTTCTGCTGTAATCCCACTATCTGGTGTAGCAACAGAACCTCCTAATGCACAAACAGGGACTTCAATTTTACCATCAGAACCTTCGATATGAGCTTTTTCTGGTGCTCCGCGTTCCCATTTAGGAACCATCACCGGCTGTAACCAAACCTTATCAAGACCTAATTTATCGAGTTCTGCCTTTGCCCATTCTACAGCTTTTTCTGCTCCTTTACTTCCGCTTAATCGTGGTCCTACCTCATTAGACAATGCATCTAACCACTCATAACTATTACCACTTAATAATGCTAAATCGTAGAAATCACGTAATTGAGTAGAATCTTTTGTCGCTTGCGCGGAAACGGAAAGACTACTTACAAACAGAGTTGCTAAAAGGAAAATTCTTTTCAAAATAAAATGTGTTTGAGTTTAGTTTTAAAAATAAGACACTCTTGTGTCATAATCTCTTTTAAATAAAAAAATCGCTTCAAAAGAAGCGATTTAACTATCATTTTAAATCTTAAAATCTAATCTTCAGACTCCAGTTGTTTTCTATACTCATCTATATTAGATGCTGTTTTAGCATCTAATTCTGGTTCTTTGATGTCTTTGTATTGAGAAAGTTTTTCTAAAATTATTTTTGCTAAAATTAAACGGGTAGTTGGTTTATCATCTGCAGGAACCACATACCAGGGAGCGTGAAATTTTGAGGTTTTATTCAAAGCATCTTCATAATACTCTTGATAGGTATCCCACAATTTGCGCTCTTTTAAATCTCCTGCAGAAAATTTCCAGTTTTTATTAGGTTTATCAAGACGACGTAATAATCTGCTTTTTTGCTCTTCTTTAGAAAGGTGTAAAAAGAACTTAAAAATAATCGTTCCGTTTTCTGCGATGTGTTGTTCAAAATTATTGATCTGCTCAAAACGTTTTTCCCAGAATGCCTCATCGATATCTGAAACTTCGTGTACACCCGGAAGCTTTTCACTTAAAATATATTCAGGATGCACACGCGTTACCAAAACATTCTCATAATGCGTTCTATTAAAAATACCAAATTTGCCACGAGCAGGTAAAGCGATATAATGCCTCCATAAATAATCGTGATTGAGTTCTAACTCTGTGGGTACTTTAAAACTGTGCACTACAAGACCACGCGCATTAAAATTTTTAAACACCTCCCGTATAAGGCTGTCTTTACCGGCAGTATCCATCCCCTGAATACAAATAAGAACAGCATATTTGCCGTGTGCATACATTGCATTTTGTATTTCGGCAATCGCTTTGCTCACATCGTCAAGTTCATCTTCGAGTTCGCTTTTTTTACCAAAGTCTTCGTAAGTCTTTCTATCTTTAAGTTTTACAGGTGCTGTAACTTGATAATCTGCTGCTTTCATAAGTATTTATTTGCTGGCAAAAAGTTTTACATCATCTTCAGAAACCTCGCTACCGCCCAGAATAATTAGACGCTCAACTACATTACGCAGCTCTCGTATATTCCCGGTCCAGTCGTATTCCTGTAATTTTTCTATCGCTTTAGGCGTAAATACCTTTAGAGCTGTACCTTGCTCTGCTGCTACTTTATTTGTAAAGTGATTTATTAATAATGGAATATCATCTCGGCGCTGATTAAGTGCAGGAACAGGAATCAAAATCACAGCAAGTCTGTGGTATAAATCTTCTCTAAATCTACCTTCTGCAATCTCTTGCTGCAGGTTTTTATTAGTCGCCGCAAGTACGCGCACATTAACCTTTATATCTTTATCACTACCTACCCGAGACACTTTACTTTCTTGTAAAGCCCGCAAAACTTTTGCCTGAGCAGAAAGACTCATATCTCCTATCTCATCAAGAAAAATAGTCCCACCATTAGCTGCCTCAAACTTTCCAGCACGGTCTTTATTAGCAGATGTAAAAGCTCCTTTTACATGACCAAAAAGTTCGCTTTCTATTAATTCTGCAGGTATTGCAGCACAGTTAACCTCGATCATCGGGCCTTTTGCGCGTTCACTCTTTTCGTGCAGCCAGTGTGCCACAAGCTCTTTACCTGTACCATTAGGGCCGGTAATAAGTACTCGTGCTTCAGTAGGTGCTACTTTTTCAATAATTTCTTTAATCTTTGAAATTGCATCACTCTCACCTATCATCTCATACTGCTTGCTTACTTTTTTCTTAAGCATTGTATTTTCGACAACCAGATTTTTTCGGTCTAAAGCATTGCGTACTGTGTTGAGTAATCTGTTTAAATCTGGTGGTTTTGAAATGTAATCAAAAGCTCCCAGACGCATTGTGTTAACCGCAGTATCTAAATCGCCGTGACCCGAAATCATAACCATAGGTATTTCTGGCTTAATTTTTTTTGTTGCCTCGAGAACTTCAACGCCGTCCATCTTTGGCATTTTTATATCACACAAGACCAGGTCATAATCGTTATCCTTTATTTTTTCCATTCCGGCAAGACCATCTTCGGCTTCTTCAACCTGGTAGTCTTTACTTTCTTCAGATAAAATTTTATTAAGAACTCTGCGTATTGCAGCCTCGTCTTCAATAATTAAAATCTTTGCCATTTTTAAAATTTAAATTTTACTCCAGATCTAAAGTAAAATGTATTGTCACTATTTATAGTATATATATCGTCGCGCTCATTATTACGTAATCTAAAATCATTGCTAATTGAATGAGTCGCATAAGCGTAATATAACAAATGCTTTGTAAAAAAATGCTCATAACCCAAACCTCCCATCACAATAGTCATTGAGATATTTTCTGCAGTACGACCATCTATCACCATATTGTTCTGGATGTTTGCAAAGAAGTTATCTAAAGAAACAAAAGCCTGTAAAGCATCTTTGTGGTCATCATTTAAATAATGACGCACGTTTGTTTTAGGCACACCCAGTGTATAGGTCCAGTTGGGATGAAACTCTCTATAATAATTAATTAATGGTAATGGGTAATTACGCCCGGGAGTGGTTGAATAATCAAGACCAAAAATCCATCTATACGGTTTTGTTGTAGATGCATCTTTCATATCATTAATCACATAGACTGAAGCTGTATAAATCCAGTCGTCTGAAACCAAACCATCCTGAAGATTTGAGCTAATGCGAGCTCCAGCTTTCACACCAAAGCGCCAGTTTTCATTAAATTTCCAGGTATATCCTAAATATCCATCAATTTGTTGAAGTGTGCCCACTTCCAGTAGATTGAAACCTGCAGGAACAGGATCATTGATATCAACATTGGTATTTCGGTACTCAAAGCCTGCAACTAGTATCTTATCTAACTCCTTATCTAATGGAATAGGAACTTGCAACAATGCGCGAAAACGCCCCACGTTATTTTGAGAATTACTAAACGGCACATACATATACTCAACACGTGCAATATCTGTGCTCTGCGCCTGTACACTAGTTACAGCTGCTAATACGATTAAACTTATTATAAGTCTGTTAATCATTTAAGGGGTTGTTTATTAATTCTGATGTTTTATAAAAATGAATATCGCGCTGCGGAAACGGGATAGTAATATTGTTTTTTCTAAATTCTTTATCTATACGAAAACGGATTTCACTTTTAATTCTTGGGTCTGAAAAGCTATCTGTAATAAAAAAATAAACTCCAAAAGCTAAAGATGAATCTGCAAAATCTTCAAACAGCACAAAAGGTTTCGGGCTTTTAAGCACACCGTTTTGCTCAATCACACACGATAAAAGAATTTTTTTTATTAGTTCTGTATCGCTACCGTACGCAACACCCACCTTTACAGCCTCACGCGTGGTTCTGTGGTTTTGTGTAAAGTTGAACACAATATCACTTATAAACTTATGATTAGGTATAATAATCACTTTATCATCTCTAGTTAGTGCACGTGTGGTACGTAATTTTATTTCAAAAACACGAGCTACTTTACCTTCTATTTCTACTACATCACCTACACTAAGAGACTTGTCTAGCATAATAAAAATACCGCCTATAATGTCTGTAAATAAATCTTGAAGAGCTAAACCCAGACCTACAAAAAGAGCTGCAGAAGCGGTGAGTAACACCGTCACATCTATTCCAGAAGCACTTAGCGTTATCAGAATTACAGTTAAGTAAACCAGATATCTTATAAATTTGAAGATACTTTTAAACTTGAGTTCGTTCTCCAAATCCATCTTACGGGTAATCAAACTTCTTATGAGTCTGAGTACCACTGTGGCTACTACAAAGGCTAAAACAACAAGAAGTAAATGACCTATGGTAAGGTCTATGGTTTTTCCACCACTTTTAAAATGGAAACCCAGTGACAAAAAATCTAAAATTGTTCCCCAGATATCTTCCTGAATAACATCTTTTACTTTTTCTGCCCCGTCCTTAACCGTTTCTTTTACGTTCTCCTGAATCATTTTAGTACTTAATCCACTTTAAAATTTCTTTATAAGTTGGTTTTTTACCGTACATAAGAATACCTACCCTATATATTTTTGAACCAAACCAAACTGTAAACAGAAAGCTTCCTATTAAAATACTTACCGAAAGCGCTAGCTGCCACCACGGCACACCAAAGGGTATACGCATTAACATAACTATAGGTGATGTAAGTGGTATCATAGAAAATGTTGTTGCCACTGAACCGTCAGGATTATCAATTACCGCAAAAAATCCTACATAAATTGCCAGCATAAGTGGCATAATAATAGGCAACATAAATTGCTGTGTATCGGTTTCGCTATCTACAGCTGCACCTATAGCAGCATAAATAGAACTGTATAAAAAATAACCTCCTATAAAATAAACTAAGAAAAAGCCAGCCAATTTAAGTAATGGTAATCTCAATATATCTAAGAGAATCAACTCTATTTTATCAAGATCTGTAGCTGCCATATTGCCTACAGGAGTTTTTGTAGCAGTAGGATCTAGCCCCAGATATAAGGTTAAGCATATAAGTAAACCACCACCTATTAATAACCAGATCATAAATTGAGTAATTCCGGCAAGGGTTGTACCTATAATCTTACCCATCATTAATTTAAATGGTTTTACTGAAGAAATTATAACTTCAATAATACGATTGGTTTTTTCCTCAATAACAGAACGCATTACCATATTACCATAAATGATGATAAACATCATCAGCAAATAACCCGCGCCACCACCAAAGCCTGCCTTAATCCAATTAGAGATTTTTGAAGTACGCTCTCCTTCAAAATCCTCAATACTCACTGATATAGATGTTTTAGACTCATCTATCATATCAAGATCTACCCCACGATCTAATAATTTCTCATTAGTAAGTTTTGAGGATATCTGGCTTTCTATACTTTCTAAAGTAGCAAAACCGGGAGCCTCATTACCATAAAAACGCACACCTGAGGTGTTTTTCTTAATATTACCGGGTATATAAAGTAACCCAAAATAATTGTTATCTTCTACCTGTTCTTTTGCAACAGCAAGACCTGCAGGCGATAAATCAACGTAATCTATACTTTCGGTACTTTCAAATTCTTTATAAAATAAACCGCTCTCATCAACAACAACTATGGTGCGCTTACCAGCTTCATTTACCTGAGTTAGATACGTAATGAGCAAAATCATACCTACCACAATTAACGGACTCAAAAACGTCATTATAATAAATGATCTATTTGTTACTCTGGCTTTATACTCGCGTCTAATTATTAAACCTAGTGCTCCCATTAATCTGCATTTATTGTTTGAATAAAAATGTCATTAACCGTAGGTATTACCTCTACAAAATGATTAATAGTTGCTTTATCTGAAAGATAAAAAAGCAAATCTCTTGACTTTAAATCTTGCGGAATTTTCACGATCATTTTCAGATCATTTTCATTAATAGTTTTAAAATAGGCCGGTGACACTTCCCAGTGTGCCGCCATCTCAGGTAGTAATGTTTTTTCTATATTTTGTAAACTAACTAAACTATCATCACGTGTTTCTAAACCTATCTCATAGGTATTCGTTCGGTAGTTGCGTTTAATGTCAGATAATTTTCCGTCTAGAATCTTATTGCTTTTGTTAATAAGAGCGATGTGATCACACATCTGCTCAACAGATTCCATACGGTGTGTAGAAAATAAAATGGTTGCGCCGTCATCTCTTAGTTTGAGAATTTCGTCTTTTATGAGTGTTGCATTTATAGGGTCAAAACCACTAAAAGGTTCATCAAAAATCAACAATTTTGGTTGGTGTAAAACTGTCACTATAAATTGAACTTTTTGCGCCTGCCCTTTAGACAACTCCTGTATTTTTTTGTTCCACCAGGTCATCATTCCCAGTCTTTCAAACCAGTATTCACTGCGTTCTTTAGCTTCAGCCTTACTTAAACCTTTAAGACGCGCTAGATAAATCACCTGTTCTCCTACTTTCATTGACTTGTAAAGGCCACGCTCTTCTGGCATATACCCAATATTTGCGATATGCTTAGGGTCAAGAAGCTCCCCATCAAGAAGTACGGTACCAGAATCTGGCATCGTAATTTGATTAATGATACGAATAAGTGTTGTCTTACCGGCACCATTAGGTCCTAATAATCCAAAAATACTCCCTTTGGGAATTGATATAGAAAGATCGTTTAGTGCGGTATAATTGCCGTATTTCTTGTATATATTATCAGCGACCAGCAGGTTTGTCATAGAAACAGAAATAAAGTTTAAAGATATTGAAATGATTAAAGCCTGTAGACTTCTTATGATTTATTTAGTACGCCATCATCTAAAATACTAAGCATTCTCAAACATTCTTTACAGATTTAACCCTAAACCCTTTTTATCAAAATAGGCCTAAAACAAAAACCCACCCTTAATTTGCATCAAGGATGGGAAAAAAATTGCTATGAAAAAGAAAAATATCACTAACTAGTGATTAGTGATATTCAAATATACACATTTTTCTTAATAAGCTCTTAATATCTAAGAAAACATGTCTTTTACCTTCTCAAAAAATGATTTATCCTCTTGTTGTGGCTTAGGAGAGAAGTGATCATCATCAAGCATATTTTCAAAAAACTCTTTTTGTTCTTTACTTAAGTTCTTAGGTGTCCATACGTTAACATGTACTAATAAATCTCCTTTACCATACCCGTTAATAGAAGGAATACCTTTTCCGCGTAAGCGTAAAATCTTTCCACTTTGAGTTCCTTCTTCAACTTTAATTCGCACTTTACCAGTAACGGTATCAATTTCTTTACTGGTTCCTAAAACAGCTTCAGGAATACTCACATATAAATCATAATGTAAATTATCTCCTTCTCTACTTAAGGTATCGTGTGCCGCTTCTTCAATTACAACCAGTAAATCACCAGAAATACCATTATTACCAGGTGCTTCATTACCCTTTCCTGTAACTTTAAGTTGCATCCCGTCAACTACACCAGCAGGTATTTTAATTGATACCGTTTCTTCTTCGGTAAGCATACCTTGAGAATCTGCATCTGCCGGTTTAGAATCTATAATTTGACCACTACCTCCACAAGTTGTACAAGGAGAGGCTGTTTGCATTCTCCCTAGAATTGTATTTGTGACACGAGTAACCTGCCCCATCCCATTACAGGTAGAACACGTTTTATAAGTAGTTCCGCTAGCCTGCTTCTTACGCTTTACTTTAATTTTTTTCTCTGCGCCGTTAGCGATTTCTTCTAAAGTAAGTTTTACACGTATACGTAAGTTACTCCCTTTAGTTCTACGCTGACCGCCACCACCAAAGCCGCCGCCAAAACCGCCACCGCCAAAGGCACTGCCAAAAATATCACCAAATTGGCTGAAGATATCATCCATATTCATGTTACCCCCATTAAAGCCACCACCACCTTCAAAGGCTTGATGACCGTATTGATCGTAACGTGCACGTTTATTCTCATCACTTAGAATCTCGTACGCTTCTGCCGCTTTCTTAAACATATCTTCAGCTTCGCTGTCACCGGGATTCTTATCGGGGTGATACTGTATCGCTTTTTTACGGTATGCCTTTTTAATTTCAGCTGCGGTTGCGCCTTTACTCAATCCTAATATGTCGTAATAATCTTCTTTCATCCCAATCTTCTCTTCAAAATTTAAAATACTATGTTTCGCTTGCCTGAGTTACAAATTATTTACCTGTAACCACTTTTGGAAAACGAATAATCTTATCTCCTAACTCATATCCTTTTTCAATAACATCTACAATCTTACCTTTAAGACTGTCTTTAGGAGCTGGAATTTGAGTGATCGCTTCATGAATATCTGCATCAAACACATCGCCCGCAGAAACTTCCATCTCTTTAAGACCTTTAGATTTTAAAGTTTCTCTTAGCTTATTTGAAATAAGCTCTACTCCTTTTTGAAGATTCTTATCTTTTGCTTTTTGAATTTCAATTGCTGCTCTGTCAAAATCGTCAAGTACCGGAAGCATAGCCTGCAGAACTTCTTGTCCTGCTGTCTTAAACATCTCAACACGTTCTTTACTGGTACGTCTTTTGTAATTTTCAAACTCAGCAAAAAGTCTTAGAAACTTATCTTTCTCTTTGTCTAATTCAACTTGTAAATTAGCTATTTGATCTTCTGCAGTTAACTCATCTTCAGAAACTTCTGTTCCCTCTAAATTAGTTTCTACGTTAAGATCCTCCTGATCATTTATAATATCTTCTCTATTTTCTGAACTCATTTTGTCTTAATTTCTCTTGCATAGGCAAAATTGCTGCCAACATTATTAAAATGTCAAAATGTCACAGGTATAATTTATCGTTTATTTAAGAGGTTATCTCGTACAATCTTATAAATTTGATTGCTTAAATTAACACTTAAAGGTAAACACAATGAAGATGAAATTTTACACGCTTTTTACTATGGCTGTGCTTGTTACAGCTTTCATTTCTTGCAAAAATGAAGCAAAGAATGAAACTGATGCTGCTGAAGCAGAAACTGTTGCTGAAGCTTCTCAGGAAGCATCAAAATTTATGTTAGATAAAGATGCCTCAACTATTAAATGGGAAGGTAAAAAACCTACAGGAACACATACAGGAACTGTTGCTGCAGAATCTGGTGTAGTACGTTTAGAAGGAGATGAGATTAGCGGAAGTTTTCTAATCAATATGACTTCTATAGTTGTTACAGATTTAGAAGGTGATCAAAAAGCAAATCTTGAAGACCACTTAAAAGGGACCGTTGAAGGTAAAGAAGGTGACTTTTTTAACGTAAAAAAATATCCTACTGCTGCTTTTGAAATAACTGGTGTTACTGAAAAAGACGGTAAAAAAATTATGTCTGGAAACTTAACGATTAAAGAATCTAAAAAGAATATTGAATTTCCTGTTATGTATGAAGTAGCTGGCAATACTATGACGTTGAAGTCTGAGCCTTTTACAATAGATCGTACGGAGTGGGGTGTGAACTATGGTTCAAAGTCTGTATTTGACAATTTAGGTGATAAATTTATCAATGACGATATTCAATTAGAATTTACAATTGTTGCTAACCAACAAATGTAATTCTCTTTAAGTACAAATTGAAAACCCGGCAAATGCCGGGTTTTTTTATGCCAATAAATCTTGTAATGCAACATCTAGTTCTTTGAACCTAAAATCAAAACCCTGCTGCTCAATCTTTTTTGAGCTCACTTTCTGACTTTCTAAAACTATCGCAGCCATTTCTCCTAAAATTATCTTGAGCATAAAAGCGGGTACATTAGGCAAAAACAAAGGTTTTTTGAGGATAGAAGCTGCCTCTTTAGTCATTGCCTCATTTGTAACAGGAAATGGAGCTACTGCATTATAAACACCCTCTAATTGATTTAACACCACAAAAGTAAATACTGCTGCAAGGTCCTCAATATGTATCCAGGATTGCCACTGCTTACCGTCACCTAATGGCGCTCCTACGTACATTTTAATTGGCTGAAGTAATTTTTCTAATGCTCCACCATCTTTAGCAAGCACTACTCCTATACGTACCTTTGATACTTTAATTTCTAATTCTTTAAACTTATCTGCTGCAGCTTCCCAGACTTCAACAACTTCCCCTAAGAAGCTGGGGTTATAAGTCTCAAAACTTTCTGAGTAATTAATTGTTTTTGAAGAAGGATATGCACCTATTGCACTCGCCGATACAAAATGTTCTACGTTATTTTCAGTTTCGTTTAAGGTGTCAAAAAGTAGCTGCGCCGTATTTATTCTACTTTCTATAATTTTAGTTTTGTATTCATCTGTCCATCGTTCTGCAATACTTGCTCCGGCAAGATGAACAATACACGTAACTCCTTCAAAACATTTTGTATCAATCTCAAATTTGTTAGGATTCCATAAGAAGCCTTTATAATTTTTGTGATCTTCTATTTTGTTAGCACTCGTTGTCAAATAGTGAATAGATTCTCCCTGGCTCTGTAATTTTTTTGTTAGTGCCTGGCCCACAAGTCCTGTTGCTCCCGTTATTAAAATACTCATTTTAAATTTTTAGGTAATTTAATGAGATTGCAGACCGTTCTAATTACTTTTAAAACACCTTTAACACGATTGATTTTAAAAAGAACGAAATCTTAACTTGCAGAACTATTTTTAATCACATTATGAAAAATATTTTATTAGCGCTCACCTCAGGATTGATTTTAGCAATTGCCTGGCCCACCTACGGTTTTCCAGTATTGCTTTTCTTTGGTTTTGTACCGCTATTATGGGCTACGCATATCTATATCATTTACAATATTAAGCGACCCAACTTAAAAATTTTCAGTATTGCGTACCTCTGCTTTTTCACATTTAATATTATAACAACCTGGTGGCTTTACAACTCTACGGGGTTTGGGATGTGGTTTGCTGTTTTGGCAAATTCCTTATTAATGACCTTTGTTTGGCTTTTATATGCGCGTATTTCAAAACGATTTACCGTAAACCTCAGCCTAATTTTTTTAATAGCTACCTGGATGCTATTTGAGTTTTTACACCTCAACTGGGATTTTTCCTGGCCGTGGTTAAATTTGGGTAATGCTTTTGCCACAAGTACGGGTTGGATTCAATGGTATGAATACACAGGAACATTTGGAGGTACATTATGGGTTTTAATTACAAATGCGCTCCTTTACAAAGCGCTTTTACAGTATTCTGAAATTAAAAACAGAAAGTTTTTATATGGCAGACTGGTACTGGCTTTTGCAATTATCATAGTGCCAATTACTCTGAGTCAGTTTATTTACAATTCTTATACTGAAACAAAAAATCCTGTAGAAGTGGTTTTACTGCAACCTAATATTGACCCATATACCGAAAAATACAATACAACAAATGAGCGCATAGCCGATTTGCTTTTTAAAGAATCAACAGAGGCTCTTACTCCCGAAACAGCATTTTTAATCGCTCCTGAAACCGTTCTCGCAGAGGGTGCCGGCGTAGACCTTAGGAATTTTGATTACAGTACCGAAAAACAAAGAGCACAAGATTTTTTACAGAATTATCCCAATTTAAATTACTTAGCAGGTATTCAGTTTTACAGATTATATACAAAAGAAAGTGACTTGCTGCCTACGAGCAATTATGTGGGTAACGATCGCTTAGGAAATCCCTTATGGGCAGATTTTTTCAATTCAGCCTTCTTACTCAATAGTTCTGGTAAATCGCAAATTTATCACAAGAGCAAATTGGTTGTTGGGGTTGAAAACTTTCCGTATCAAAGCATTTTAAAGCCGCTACTTGGTGACGTAATGATTGATCTGGGTGGAACAGTTTCTATGAAAACCATACAGGAAAACAGAGTTGCATTTACCGGATTAGATGGCACTAAAGTAGGACCAGTTATTTGTTATGAATCTGTCTATGGAGATTTTGTTACAGATTATGTAAATGCAGGATCTCAATTCTTAGCTATTATCACAAACGATGCCTGGTGGGGAGATACTCAGGGTCACAAGCAACATCTCAATTACGCAAGATTAAGAGCTATTGAAAACCGAAGAAGCATCGCCAGAAGTGCAAACACTGGGATTTCAGCTATTATAAATCAAAAAGGAGAGATTGAAAAAGAGTTAGGATACGGACTGGGAGGATCTTTGAAAGGTATCATCAACAAGAACGATGAAATTACATTTTATACCTCATACGGAGATTATCTGGCTAAAATGGCTTTTATACCAGCAGTGGCTATTTTTATAGTTTCCTTTTTCAGACGTAAACGGGAATAGTATTATTGCCCTCTGTAATAAACTACAGTACTTATTGTTTTAAGAAGAATATTTAAGTCTAAAAACAAATTGCGATGCTTAATGTAAAACAAATCATATTGTAGCTTTTCTAAAGAATCATCTACTGAATTTACATAGCGCCCGCAAACTTGTGCCCATCCTGTTAAACCGGGTTTTACAACGTGCCTGATATCATAGAAAGCAATTTTCTCTGAAAGCTCTTTTACAAAAACCGGTCGTTCTGGTCTTGGGCCTATAAGGCTCATATCGCCTCTCAAAATATTTATACACTGCGGTATTTCATCAATACGTAAATTCCTCAATATCTTACCAAAAGGTGTAATGCGCGAGTCTTCTTTCTGCGCCCATTGGGCACCGTTAGACTCGGCATTTTTAACCATAGTGCGCAATTTAATAATGGTAAATAGTTTTCCATTTAATCCTACACGTTCTTGAGTATATAGAAGTGCTCCTCTATTACCTATAAAGTTTCCAAGTAATACTAATGGCAAAAGAACTAATGAGGCAACAAGTACAACTGCTGCAAAAATGACATTAAAAAATCGGCTTATAGCTAAGTAAAATCTGTTCTTATTACTTCGGCTAAATGGGAAGTATTTATAAAAATCACGTTCAACGTGTTGTACCGGAACCCGGTGTGTAATTTCCTCATATACCTGTGTATATTCTCGTATGGGAAAACCCTGACCTAACAAAATCATTAATTGATTATAAAGATCTACACCTACACCTTTAGACGGACTCGCAACAACTATTTCTGAAACTGAATACCTTACAATAGATTTCAGCAAATCATTAACTTCAATAACCTTTAATCTCCTGTCAAGAGCTTCCTGCTTAATCGCATCTGTATTTACATATCCTATAACCCGATAATTAGGATCTGCGACATGAAGATTATCTGCGATAAGATTTATGTCAAAACTATTACCCACGATAAGAATACGTTTATTAAAACGCGGAGCTGACACAAAACTGATGTAGGCGTACCTCCAGATCAACAGCCCTATGACTATGGCAAAATAGAAGTAAACAATCTGGAGTCTGTTTTCTGGTAAAACCGGAGTAAAAAATGGTGTAAGTATAAAGAACAGAACGGTTACCGATACGGTAAGTACTACATTTTGAAGTGTAGACTGAAACGATGCAGCTTTTTGCAAATCGTACATTTCAAATATAACCGCAAAAATGGAGTAATAGATCGCAAGTACTAATGCCCACTCCCATCGTTCTGAATTGATTTTAAAATAATCAAACTGAAATACTCCGCCAAGGAGTGCTAACATCAGAAAAATAAAAAATAGGTCAAAAATTCGCAGAAGTATTTTACGCTCTGATATTTCAAAATGGATTTTAGGGATCCAGGGCATTTTAGGAGGCATTTAATTTACTCAAATATAGCGCATTTAAAATAGGATTTTATGCCAGAGATTCTTAACATTTTTCCAGTCACAGTTTTCGACCATAAGACGGGCATTAGCACTAATATCTTGAGCTAACAGGTCTTTAAAAATTAAGTCCTTTATTTGTTCTGAAAATTTTGTTACCGTATTTTCTTCAACAAGTAAACCTGTAATGCGATCTGTAATTAAATAAGGAATTCCTCCTACAGCTGTACTTATTACAGGTAGACCTAAAGCCATGGCTTCTAGGATACTAACCGGAAAATTATCAAAATGAGTAGTATTTATAAAAATATCATAGCCTTGAGATAACTCAATCCAACTTGATTTTGATAATTTGCCCGTAAACCTAACAGGAAGATTGTTCTTTTCTGCGTAGTCTTTGCAAATACGCAAACTCCCATCTTTTTCTGGCCCTACCATACAAAGTTCAACATTAGGAAACTCTGCCTGAAACTCTTCAACTAGCTTAACTGCTAATAATGGATTGTAAATCGAAGCAAAAGAGCGAACCCATAAAAGTTTTGGACGTATATGTTCGCGCATTTTAAATGTGTACCTCTCAATTGCTATAGCATTTGGAATGTGTTGTACTGTATAACCTTCTTTCTCAAACGCTTCTTTCAAATACAATGACGGACTCACATTTAAAAATGATTTATTAAATAATCGCTTGCAAGATTCTGGATTTGATTTTAACCGCCCGGGTAAATTACCACCGTGTAAAATAGGAATGTATGGTATGCTTAAAAGGGAACACAATATGCCTGAATAATATGCAAACCAAAAATTTTGAGTACTGTAAGTATCTATGAGCACATAATCTACCCAGGATTTATTTTTAACAATAGCATAAAGCATCTCAAAAAAGCGGAATAGTTTAGACGCTTTTGTACCTGCATACCGCACCAAATAACCTTCTTTTACCAGATTAGGCCCTAAGGTATCTATACCGGTAGGAGTCGCAGCTTTAGTCGCTAATTTGTTTCCTATGTAGAGTATTTTTCTTTTCATCAACAACATTAAGTAACGCAAGGGCATAAAGAAAAGCAGGCGCAGCTATTCGCATAGAAGAATGATTAATTGTGAGAAACCAAAACCCAAAAAACGAATAGAACAAATAATTTTTTCTATTTCCTATTCTGTAAAACAAGGGGGCTATAATAAGTATCATTAAAGCAAATAACCCAAAAATACCGTGTTCTGAAAGTAGTCTACTAAGTTCATTATGCGAGGCTGCTAGAATATCTAGTTTTTCTTCGCGATACTCTCTGGTTTTACCTACCCCTATACCCATTATAGGATTATTCACAAAAAAAGTAAGCTCTGATGTGATTAATTCTTCGCGGCCTGTTGAAATATCTTCTTTTATACGACCTGCAGCATCTTTATTTGCATAACGTAAATCAATAAGCCCCATCGTACGTACAGAAGATATAAACCATGTTGTAGCTATAGCAATACCCAGCACTAGCATATAAAATGACAGTGCATTTTTTTTCTTTTTAGATACTCCTTGAAAATAAAAAAAAATAAAAACGACGCTTATAATCGCTGCTGTAAAAATACCTCCTCGTGAAAATGTAATTATTCCTCGATAGGTTAAAAACATTAAGATCGCGAGATTTATAAAAAAGATCAATTTATTCTTCCCATTCACAAATAATTGAACAGCCAGCGCAAACATTCCTATCCCTAATGCTGTAGCTACTTGATTAGGACCATACCCCCCTGAAAGTGCAAAATTAGAACCTGTACCATTTAAAACTTCTCGTGTATCTGGTGTATAAAAATAAAGATAAGACCCTAAAGAGATTACGGGCATTAAAAGAGCCCAAACCACCTTATGTAATTGTTCTCTACTTACTCTACGATCATAACAATAGAGCGCTGCGATACCTAGACAAAACGGCCCGCTTAGGTTAAACATAATCGCATTTCTAACGTTTGTATCAAAATTTAAAGTAGAAGCTGCGTAAATAACTCCAGGTATTAAAAGCAATAAATAGAGCCAGTAAACTGCAGATTTTCTAGACGTTCCGCTAAAAAAAAGTCCTATTAGAATAAAACAAATAACAGAATATTTACCGGCTTCCCAGGGTATGATACTCCCTCCTGTCATCCTGAAAAATACTTCTCCCGCAGTCATATAGGAAGCTGCAACTAACACCTGATTTTGCTTATTACCGGTCTGAAAAATCCATATTACAAAAAGTACAATGGATCCTAAAAAGTAAATAATCCCTAAAAATCGAAAAAGATATATGGCAAAGCCAATCGCAACGTGTAGTGCAATTAGCTGAATGTATATTTTATTGTAATTAGTTGAGAACTTGCTCATATATGCCTATAACTTCTGCTAACACAGAATTTGAACTGTAAAAACGCTCAATCTTTTTCTGTAATAATATTCCGTAATCAATTTTTGATTGAGGTGTTGATTTATAGTTTAAAACTGCATTTACTAAACTTTCAAAATCATTAGGGGGTACACATATCCCAGCACCATCAAGTACTCGCGCGCAATCTCCTACATTTGTTGTAACCACCGCAAGGCCTGCTTGCCCATATTCTAATAACGATAAGGGTAAGCCTTCAGAATTTGAAGTTAATAGACCAATATCAAAATAAGGTAAAACTGAAGATATTTTAAGATGTGTCCCGTAATAAAAAACCGAATCTTTAAAACCTGAAGTTTCAATACTGCTTAAAATTAAATCTGAATAGGTAATATCTATTTTGCTTCCAAAGAGATGTAGGGTATATTGATCATCTATTTTCAGTAGTTCTTCAAAGCTTTTTAAAAGTAATTGATGATTTTTTTGAGGCCTTAAATTTGCAACACAAACTAATCGTTTACCTTTTGTTCCTTTAGGATTAAAGTTTATATCTAAAGGCAAAGCATCTGCAATAAAATTTTTTATAAAAACGCTCTTCTCTATATTTAAATATTCTTTAGACCAGCGACTTAGGATATCATTCACAGCAATTACCCCATCAAAAAACCGACTTAATGGCTTTAAAAATCGGGTGTCTCTTTCCTTTAAAAATTCACTATTACCATAATGGTCATGCCATACAACCTTAAGATCTGGTGTTATCATCTTCACTAAAACAGCTGTAAAGTACGAACTTCCGTGCGCTTGTATAAGCTGTATATTATATGTCCTTATAAACCTACGTAAACGTAAAAATGCGGCAAGATCTAGTGTACGTTTTTTATTTAAAAACAAATAAGGAATATCAGGTTTAATAATACTTTTTAAATCTCCCTCTGCACGTGTGGCACACAATGCAGAAACTTCAATCTTACCAAGCAACGCATTAGCATAATTTACTGCCATACGCTCAGCGCCTCCTACCTCAAGACTATCTATTAATTGTAGAACCCGCATCGTTATAGAAGCTTTTTGATTTCGGCATTAAAACGGTCTAAAGTATATACTCTAGACCAGTTTGAGGCCTTATTAGCCATTAATTTTAGCTGCTCTTTATTTTTTAGAACAGGAATTAGTTTTGCTATATCTGCTTCTAAATCGGCTTTTAAAAGAATTCCTCGTTCTGTTTTACCTAACATAAATGGCACACAAGAAACAGGTGTTACCAGCGGTATTGTACCCCACCACATCGCCTCAGCTACAACTTTTGGCCAACCTTCACTCTTAGAAGGTAAAATTAAAAAGTGACTTTTTAGATAGGCTTCCTGTACACGTTCCGGTTTTTGATTACCGTGTAAATATAAAGCTCCCTTTAAATTAGTATTATTCAAATTCTCTCGTAGCTGTTCTTTAAGAATACCATCTCCATAAAAATGTAACTCACTGGGAAAGCCATTTAAAATAAGTTCTTCTACAAGATCTATCGCATATTGAGGTCGTTTACCGGCAACTAGACTTCCCACAAATAAAAAGCGCAGCGGCAGGTCATACTTTCTTAGCGGAATAGCGCCTGTATCAGCTTCAGTATAACTTGCAGTAAAAAATGGTTTTATATTTTTGGTTTGATTGGGCCATTCGCCATATACCAAAACCTGCATGTTTTTTGTTATAAACGTATTGCTGAGTATCCATTTCTGAAGCTTATAACTCCAAGGCTGTTTGGCTTTAGGATCCCAATTGCCTGCATATTTTGCTGTTTTTCGCTTCCGCGGAAATAAAATTTGAACTAAAGCCCCCAATAATCCCATATTGCCCGGGCAACGCAAATGAATATGGTCAGCTTGAGCCATCGCCTTATAAATCGCTATTAAAATTCCGGGAAGTTTTATGAATGCGTGTATAAATTGATAAAATGAAGTTAGATTGATCGCCGGCACTTCTTTGAATTCAATTTCGTTTCTTTCGTAAGCAGTATCTAATTCTCCGGGTTTTGCAGAATTTAATGGAGCAACTATACAAATCGCATCTACGTGATTAAACCACAGATTCATTTCCTTTATATAAGGTGTGTATGAATAATAGTTTCCGCCTACCTTATAATGTTCAATTTGTGTAATTACTGCAAATCTCATTAACTACGCGGTTTATTGAAAAATAAACTAAACCAACCGGCAACTCTACCTGAGGCTTCTAAAAAAGCATCTTTTCTTGCAGAAGTTGTAAACACATTACTAAAGCGAATGAGCGTTAATAAAAGTGCCGTAGCATTCCATTTTAATCGTGATTTGAGATCAGGATTGGAATATTTTACACGCCATACATACCAGCCGTTACGCAAAACCATATTACCATATTTATAGGGTTGCGGCCTACCGGCAGGATCGTGATAATGCTGGAGTTTTGCCGATGTACAGATAGCGTTCTTTCCATATTTAAGGGCTCTAAGACTATAATCTGCATCTTCATAAAGACCATAACCATCAAAATACAAGCTGAATTTTTCTGAATCTATAACATTTCTGCGGAAACTCATCGCCATTCCTATAAGTAAATCAACTTCATAAACTTTACCCGTAAGTGGGTAACCATAGGTGCGCCCGTGAGAGAAAGAAGGCATAATACCAGGTAAGTCTGGAGATTGTAACCCTAGTTTATTCCGAAGGTAAAAACGCTGAGATTCTTTACGTTCATAGCCGTCTAAAACATATATTTTATCTGTTGATTTTGCTCTTTTTGACGGTTTCCAAAGATTTTCATTTGTGGCAACACCGCCTATTCCTACAACATCATTACGAATTTGAAAAGTTTTAATAATTTCTTCGAAATATTTTTTGTCTAAAATCACATCGTCATCTAGAAAACAAACTACCTCAGCTTCTTCATTTAACCGCGAAATACCATAATTACGTTGTCTCGTAAGACCACGAACGTCATCTTCTACTTTAAAATACTCTAAACTTTTAAATGTTTTTTCTAAAGAAAGATTTTGCGTTTCTATACCTTCAGATCCATCCACAACAATAATTTGATTAGGATAGACAGATTGATTTATTACTGAATTTAAAAGATTCGTAATGGCATCTGGTCTATGATATGTACAAATGATTAGTGAAAAATTCATTGTTTTTCTGACAGGAGTTTTTCTGCCCAGGATTTACTCAAGCTCCAGCGTTTTTGCATTTGCCGAAGATAAGCAAATGGATTTCTTACTGATTGATTCTTATAAAACTTTAGAAACAACAAGGTTTTGTATCCTAATATTTGAGAATCAATTTTATGTTTTAAAAAGAAAGCAAGTACTGTAGGTACAGGCTTTGGCTGAATCTCCTCATACTCCCAGGGCTTTTTTAGTTGCGTTCTAAAACCTCCTGATGGCGCCTTAAGATGTATTAATTTTAAAAACGGATTGTACAATACATCAACTCCGGAGTTGCGTAATTGCATCCCAAAATCTGCATCTTCACCAAAACCATATTCAAAAGCCGTATCAAAACGTATATCTTTTATTACAGAAGCTTTTACAAAACTACACCCCGAACCAAAAGCTTCCCACTGAATAACAGATTTAACGTGTTCTTGTTCGTCTTTTTGCAAACAACTTACCGTAAAGGCTTCTGGTTTAGTTTGCTCAATAAATTGTAATGCCTCCTCCAGAAAATCTGAAGAAATTCTTAAATCATCATCCGCCAGAAAAACCCATTCTGAAGTAATTTGATCTAATGCCAAATTACGCGCATTACACGCACCTGTTTTATGTGTAAATGTGTGTTTAATTTCAAACGGCCAATTTTCAGTCTGCAGGTAATCTAACTCTGAAAAAGTCCCTGAATCCGGATTTTGTTCTACAAGCAACACTGTTTTGGGAGTGACGCTCTGCGCAGCTAAGTCTCGTAAAGTTTGGTACAATACCGATTTTCTACCTATTGTAGGTATCACAACATCAATAGATAGTCTTATAGTATTTTTAAATGTGCTCCATTCAGTTTTAGGTAAATACTGAATGGAGGAGGTATCAATTTGTTTTTGACCTAAAGCTTTTAATAAATAAAACGGACTTATAGATTTTGTATAAATAAGACGCTGAAATTCATAGAGTAGTAGCCAGGCTTTACTCTTAGTGGCAGCAATAAAGGAATAGGTGAATTTCTGATTTTTAGAAAAACGCAATTCAACATTATTACTTCTAGATTGTATTAATCGTGGTTCACTATAACACAAAAGGCCTTTGGGTATTCCTAATTTTGCTAAGACCGCTAGGAATAAATTGAAATCTGAATATGCAGGGAAATGTGATGTAAAATGTAGTAATGTATTTGATGTGATACACCCCACATCTGCACTCATTAAATACGTAGGATAACAAACCGCTTGATTAACAGTTAAAAAAACCGATTGATCTACAAATCCCAATTCTTCATTCAAAATATAAGGGTGTGCAACCGCAAAACTTAATAGAGTATGAGCATTTTTCTGCGAGCGAATAAAATTAAAATCTACCAGCTCACTTATTTCCTGATGTACCCATATAAGTTTACGACCACTAAATTTTTGCGCTAATTCTATAAGTATTTCAGAAAGTATACGAGCATTTACAGCAATGGTTTTCCACGTGTTACGGTCTGTAACCGATATGGGTTTTTGCCCATTATGTATTAAAACAATCAATCTGCTATTACTTTTTTGTAAAATAATATATTTTGATCTACTACGTGTTCTAAAGCAAATTTAGAATCCACACGCCTTCGCGCAGCATCTCCCAATTTCTCCCGCAAAGCAGAATTACTTAAAAGCTCCAGAATACGATGTGCATACTTTTCATGATTTTTAGGATCTACCGTAAAACCGGTCTGCGCATCAATCATCACCTCCTTGGCCCAGCCAATATCTGAAGTCACCAATGCTTTCTGCATCGCCATCGCTTCAATCCAGGTCATAGGTAAAGCCTCTGCAAAACTAGGCAAAACCACTACCGAAGCTTTTGCTAGTTCTGTTTTTATTTCATCATAAGGCAAAACACCCTTAAAATGGACTCGATTGTGAAATTGGGTTTGTACCGTTTCTAAAAAAAGCTCTTGTGTTGAGCGCTGGGTAAAAATATCCTTCACATCCCCGCCGGCAACAATAAGAATGGCGCGCTCCTCTTTCGCGAAAACACGGTTTACAATCTCAGCCAATTCTAAAACTCCTTTTTTGCGTATAATGCTCCCAAAATAGAGTAGCTGAAAATCAACCTCAGACTCCTTCTCTGGCTTAAAAGCAGCAGTATCTACACCATTAGGAATCACTTTGATATCCCGTTTTAAATTGAAAATTTCAGACGTTAAATCTGCACAAAATTGACTTACAGAAAGAATATAATCTGCTCTTCTCAACGCCGATTTTTCAAACAAACGATTCTTTGTTTTTTGTGGTCTATTTTCCAGGTTACAGAAATAGCCATCGCTTCCGTGCAGGCGTATTATAAGCGGACATTTATATGACATAAATGCTGTAATCCCGGTCCAGTCTGGAGCTTCTAATACATTTATTCTATTTTGCGTGATGAATTTATTTACATAACGCTGTAAAAAATTACGATACAAATACCAGCCACCCAGTTTAAATTTGCGCTTTGCAATGCTGTGTATTGTTATTCCGTGGTGATTAAAAACAACATCCTTTTGCTGATCATAAACAAAAACAGTAACCTGTATTTCTTTAGCGATCAAACCGGCTGCCAAATTTTTGATACTCGTTCCCAAACCCGCTGAACCTTTGAGTTCAGGATGAGGATATTCGGGAGTTAAAAAGGCGACGTGCATTAGTTTAAGAGATTGATGTGTTCTGCAACCATTCGGTCTAAAGCGTATTCTTTTTCTATCAAAACGGAAGTGTCTTTTGTGATCTTCAGATTGCCGTTTACAATATCGGTGAGAATTGAAGAAAGTTTCGTTTTGTCTTTAGGCTGAAAAAGAAAGCCATTAACTCCATCTGTAATAATCTCAGGATTACCTCCTACCGTTGTCGTTATAACAGGCACATTTGCCGAAAGACTTTCTAAAATAGAAAGACTGAAACACTCCATATAGGTAGGTTGTATCAGGTAGTCGTAGTTAGCAAGTATCTGAGGAATTTCAGACGAACTGCCTTTAAATTCCAATAGTTCAGAAACCCCAAGATCCTGGGCCTGCTGTTTTAAACCTTCTTCTAGAGGTCCTTCCCCATAAATACTTATGTGAATACGCGACTTGATTTCAGGTGTCAAATAACTCAACGCATCAATTAAATCCTGAATTCCTTTAGATTCACGTAAATGTGAAACCACTACAAATTTATACGCTGTTTTGGCTTCAGACTTACCTTCCCTTTTTTTAAATACCGAAGTATCAATCCCATTGTAAATGACACCGGTTTTTAGAGAAACGGTTTTGCCCAGGTCTTTGACGATATGCTTAGCTGTATAACTGGAAACGCCTATAAAACGGTCGATTGCCTTACTGTATAAAAATGCTTTTAATTTGTTTTTAAGTTGCTTTTTAAGCGGAAACCCATTTAAAGGTCTGGGATTATGATCTACTGCAATTATCTGTTTTATAGACCCCAGCTTTTTAGCATCCTTATAAAATGGAGTGCTCAACTCAGTAAAATGAGTAATTAAGCCGTCATATTTAGCCTTAGAAGTTGTGAGGTGATCTAAGAAAAATGCTTCAACTGTAAGTTTGTCTTCCGCAGAAAAAACAGTTAAATCTCTATAGAAATCAAAAGTTTCAACATCTGGAAAAAACCAGTCAATCTCATAATTGATCTTCTTTGCAGCGGTGTCAAAAGCAACAAAAAAACGATCCATCCCACCTATACGGTCTGCGCGCAATATATAATTACAAACTACTGCCAGTTTTTTTTTACTCATACAATTGCTTTTAAAGCATTTACACAGGCTTGTGTGGTTTCATTCAAAGGTTGTCCTATTTGCATAGTTATTAGCTCTTTTCGCTCCTTTTTATTGAGTTCAGGATTTTGCAAATAGGTATTTATGGCGCTATAAAGTTCCTCTTTATTAGTAGCGATTTTTACGGCTCCACTTTTAACTACATTATCGTAATGTTCATAGTTTAAAAAGCGCTGATCATTATACAATCCGTTCTCCTGGTTTCCAAAAGCTGTATTAATTACCGGCTTATCAAATAGCATAAAATCGAGACTCATTGTAGATAACATATTTACATTCAGGTCTGAGTACTGCAAAACAGCTTTAAGAACCGTAAGATCTTTTTGAGTTGGAATGCGCTGTGACCAGGGTTCTGGATGACCGTCACGGGTAAGCTCCCACTTGGGGTGATTCCATTTTATTTCAGGATAAAGGGCTTTCGTTTCAGCAAAACGGCGTTCATCTTCAGCCGGGGAAGTACGCACCAATAATTGGGCATCACTAATTTCCCCATTTCGTAAACCTTCAGCAATTGTAGCAATAATCAGAGGATCGTTAGGACCAATGGTGGCGTCTGCACAACTGTAGCAGATTATTTTTTTCTGCGGAAAGAGATTAAATTCTTTGTAAAATTCTTCCTCAGAAAGCTCATATTCTGGTAAAACATAAGGTTCAAATTGCGGAGTACCTACTACAGAAATATGCTGTGTATGTGTAAGCGGGTAAAACCGAAGCAATTCCGTTTTCATCAAGTCGCTCCATACTAGAAAATGATCAAAAGTTGCAGCCATTCTTCCTTTTGAAGCCAGATTATCCCACGAGAATATAAAAGATGCGGTGGGTATATTTAATTTTTTTGCCCAAAAAACTAAGGTTGCAATAAAGGGTGGCCGTTGATGTGTAAAGAATAATAAGTCCGTTTTATAATTTTTTAAAATCTCACCATACTGCTTTACTATAGAATTATTTGCAAAACTGGTTTCTTGCAGCTTTTCAAAAAAAAGAATATTCTTTTCAGAATGAAAAAACCGACTAATCCCATAAACTGCTTTCACCAGAATAGCATGAGGACTCCAGCCCCTACTCTTATTCATCTTGTAATTATCTGCAATCCCGGGATTCTGCCTGTGATTTTGCAAATGAGCAATTTCCTTGAGTTTACGCCAAAACCAATTCTGCTTCGTTTCAACAAAAACAGGTAATTCTACAATTGTAAAAACAGAAGGATCAAGCTGTGGATATGCGGAAATAGGTAGGCCTGAAAAAATCACAATCTTAGAGAAGTCGTTAGCTGCCTTTTCTAAAAAAGTACTGAGTACAAAATTGCGAAAACCAACACCGTCTGTTATAATGATACCTAAGGAATTATTATCAGCTTTCATGAACTTAATTTGGGCAAAACGAAAATAGCCCTTTTTGAGGAGTTTACGAGAATAGAAGTGCGTTGTCTCGTATTGAAACCTTTTTCAGAAATTAAAGATCTCTAAATTGCTTCTGATGATCTATCTCCCAAAGTTTTTGAGAAGAAAGATTTTGTAGAAAAAGAGCAGCAGCATTTTGCAATGATTTACGTTTTTTAGGGCTTGCCTGCATATTTTTAGCTGAATCAATTCCTTCTAAAATAGCGGCAACAGTATTTGCAACGTGAACGATCGTATTTGTATGCAAGTCTCTGTTTTCCTGTCGCCTACCAATATTTACCGTTGGAATTCCTAGGTAGGGTGCCTCGTGTATACCTGCACTACTATTACCTATTAGAAACTTAGCATTTTTTAGAAGCGTGATAAAGTATTCAAATCGTAAGGAAGGAAAAATACGGAATCTGGGGTTGTTCTTCAGTTTTTCATATTCCGCTAAAATCTCGTTAGAACCCAAATCGTTATTTGGATAAATTACAATATAGTTAGTGTCATCCTGAAGTAAAGTAGCTACAAAATGTGCAGCATACGATTTAGTATTTGAAAAATCTGTAGTAACCGGATGATAAAGGACCACCGCATATTCATCAAACGAAATGTCGTAATAGGCCTTTACCGTTTCCAAAGAAGGTAACTGCGAACTGAACAACACATCTAAATCTGCAGAACCTATGGTAAAAATAGACGACTCCAACTCTCCCATTTGCACCAGTCGCTTTGCTGCTGTTTTATTGGATACAAAGTGAATATGACTCAATTTACTTACAGAATGCCGAATCAACTCATCTACCGTACCCGAAAGTTCGCCTCCTTCAATATGCCCAACTAAAATATTATTTAGAGAGCCTACAATAGCTCCTGCAAGTGCTTCTACCCTATCACCGTGTACAACTATTAGATCTGGTTGAAACTCCTTAACATAAGCCGAAAAGCCTTCAATAGTTTTAGCCAATGTAAGATCCATCGTTGTTTCTGAGGTGTGATTTTCAAAGCGGTGAATGTTTGTAAATCCCGCCTTTTCAATCTCAATCACCGTCATCCCGTACTTCCCTAGCAAATGCATCCCTGTTGCAAAAATGCCGTATTCAAATTCAGCAGCTTTCTGAACCGCCTGAATCAGGGATTTAAGTTTACCAAAGTCTGCTCGGGTACCACTTAAGAAGGCTATTTTTTTCATAAAAGCACATCTGATTGCAAAAGCTGCTCATCTACTGCAATATCTCTAGTAGCTATTTTGCCTAGTATAGAATCAAATTTCTCTGCAAGAATCTCACCCGTTCCCGGTCTTTTAACCCAAATATTTTCTTCTGTAAATCGCTCGCCCTTTTGAACAGAAGCAATCGTACAAACTGTGGCAAAAGCAAAGTCTATGGTAACCTGCTCTTCTGCGGCAGGAGCTTTTATACCGCCACGCATCTGCCAGATTTCTGTGCTAGATTTAATTAATGCTGCACATTCAGCCTCATCCATACTGCACACAATATCCGGTCCCTTACGCTGTTTATGATCTGTAAAGTGACGTTCGAGAATAGAGGCTCCAAGCGCTACTGCGCCTAAACACGCATTATTATTTAAGGTATGATCTGACAACCCGAATGGAACTTTAGGAAACGCCTCGTGCAATTGAGTCATCGCTCCAAATCGCACTAAATGAATAGGCGTAGGATATAAGTTGGTTGTATGCAAAAGTGCTAGTGGCGTATTTGCTTCTTTAAAAATCTGCACCGCTTTAGATACACTTTCAATGGTATTCATACCGGTGCTTAAAATTACCGGTTTACCAAAACTTGCTATATGTTTTAATAAGGGATAATTATTACATTCTCCCGATCCTATTTTATAGGCAGGTACATTCATTTTTTGAAGTCGGTTTGCAGCTGCACGAGAGAATGGAGTAGAAATAAAGATCATCCCTTTTTCTTCGACATAATTCTTTAGTTCAGTTTCATCGCTTTCACTTAGAGCGCAACGCCGCATAATTTCATATATGGAAACAGTTGCATTACCCGGAATCACTTTTTTTGCCGCACCGCTCATTTCATCTTCTACAATATGCGTCTGGTGTTTGACCACTTCAGCCCCTGCTCGAGCAGCAGCATCCACCAGTTCTTTAGCAACCTGAAGGGAACCTTCGTGATTAATCCCAATTTCTGCAATCACCAATGGCGGGTAATCTGGTCCTATTTTACGATGTGCTATTTGTATATATGGGTTCAAAGTGTTTGGTGTTTATATATGTTTACTACTTTCCGACTCAAAAACATTCCTCTAAAGGGGGACTTTACAAAATCAAGAATCTAATCGCTATTATTTTCTTTGTAAAATTCATAATACATCTCGGCTTTTTCAAAATCGGATTCTGTATCGATATCTATTTCTGAAAAGGGATGATCTACAATCAACGGGTAATTCGTATTGCCTAAAAGGCTTCCTTTTTTTAAAAGTTTAGTAGAAACAATATAAATTAATCCGTTTTCAAAATATAGTGGTTCAAGGTCCTGACTGCGCTGCCCCATTTTATAGTTATATGGAATAAAGCGGTTATCTGTTATCGTGCCCAGCTTATGCTCATTTCTAGAAACGGTCATTAGGCTTTCAACATTTTCATATTCAAAAACTTCAATAGCTTTTCTCAATAGGCTTTTAGGTCTCAAAGGATTGGTTGGCTGTAGTAAGATTACGGCATCATAACCCTTTTCTACAGATGCTACTGCGTGCTGAACAGCGGTTAATATCGGTTCTTCATTGCCCGCTAAAGCATCTGGCCTATTAATCACCTTAACATTCCTTTTTGATGAATATTGCACAATATCAGGATCATTAGTAGTTACAAAAATATCGTAGAAACCACTCTTAAGAGCATACGAAATACTGTGACCTACCAAAGGCAAATCGCCTAGCATCTTCATATTCTTACCCGGTAGTCGCTGGGAACCTTTACGTGCAGGAATTAAAACAAGATACTTTTTCATTTAAATAGCTTTTGTCCTTTCCCGGTTATTTTTAGGCTAGTAAGGCCCAAGTAATATTTGAACCATAGCTTAAAAAATACAAAATCAATCATTTGAAGTTTAAAAAGGCTACTCTCAAGAAGTTTAAACAGTTCAGGACTTCTATAAAGAAAGGGTGTGAATTTGATGAGGTCTTTAAAATAAAATTTCTTAAGCTTTGTAGTGAGCAACTTTCTTTCCCTTAGGATATCAACGTATGCGACTTGTGCCCTAAAAATTGAAATCAAGACTTCTGGAGCTTGTTTTCTGTAAATCGATTCTGATATACTATCGTTATGAAGCACATAAACTCTAGAATAATCTTCTACAACGGCTATTTTGGGGTCGGCTAATACTATTTTTCTGAAAAAATCACGATCCTGCCCCCAAGAAGATTCTCATCAAATAATATATGACCTATCAAAAAGGATTTCTTAAACATGGGATCTGGAAGGTACCAAGTAATTTTCCGAGTCAGGAAATCCTCAAGTAAATTTGAACTCAACTTTGTACGATGCTCATTTACATATTCATTTGACCCCAAAGTAGAAATAATTGTTTTAGACAAAACAAGATCAAAATTACCTCCTGCGTGTTTATCAATTTTACTTTGAAGAAATGTAGGTTTCATCAGATCGTCTGAATCGAACCAATTTACATACATACCGCTGGCTTGTTCAAAACCAAAATTACGACAAGCATTTGCGCCTTTGGGTCTGGCATCTGGTCTTTTGAAGACTTTAAATCGGGAATCTTCATGTTGATAGGTATTCAAAATTTTCCAGGAATCGTCCGTGCTGTGATCATCAACAACTATACATTCCCAGTTTTGATAATTCTGGGCTTTTACTGAGTTAAGCGTGGCCTCCAAAAAGGAAGCGCGGTTAAACACGGGGATAATGATTGACACTAAATTATGAGCCATTACTTTATAAATGATTTCATTTTTAGCTTTAAAAAAAATTTCTTGATTTTATTCTGATATTTAAAGTAGGGATCTTTAATAATTGAAACTGATTCACTTTCCTCCGGTACAATTTTAGAATTGAATATTTGAAGTAAGCTATCTATGCGCTTTGTTTGATATTTATTCCAGCCATACGATCGGGCAAACCAGGTATGAATAAGCATCGGCTTTCCATTTAATGATTTGACAAGCGTGGTTAATTCATCATTTTTAGAATCATACAGTTCTGCGTTCAAAAACAAATAGTGTTCACCTTTCCGTTTTAACCAAAGAAAAAATTTATAATAGGGTTCAAATAAACTTTCAGTTTTGAAAGGTTCCTTTAATCCTGATAAATCTTCAATAAACTCATCCTTACTAATAAATTCATTTTTTTTAATTTCTTTTTTATTATATACCTGTACGATTTTCTCGAAATTAAGCACACAAAAAAACATATTAGGAACGTAAGGGTTATGAATTCTATTTGGTATTGTTCCTCCATCCCTAACTCCCGCAGCAATAGCTCCAGTGTCTTGAAGCTTTTCTATTATATCAAAAATTGCCAAATTATCTAAAAATATAACATCTTCATCTGCGAGAATCAACCATTTTATATTTCTATTCCTTAACTTTTTAAATGAATAGTACAAACTTTCAATACCATACATGCCGTCTTGACCATCAATTACAACTTTTTTTATTCCTTTTTGATGGGAGTATTTGGTCTTATTGTAAAGATCAAAATTAGAAACTGTTGTTAGCAGAACTATACTATTTTTATCTATCAATGCTTTTAACCTTTTTGGGTTTCCAGTAAATTGGGGCTTGAGGTAAATTTAAATAATTTCTAAGTTGATCATTATCTAATCTAAAATTTAGCCTTTGCCTTTTAGGAGTAAATTGAATCAGATCTAAAATTGCCAAGCTCAAATACTTGATGAGTTTCAAATCTCCTTTTAATAACTTTAAGCGAATTTGTTCTTTCAAAGAATATAAAATACGCTGGTAAGCAATAGTTCTAGGATAGAATATCAAATAATTACTCCACGCTGCGTGTAGTGAACGTCTAGTTCTGCTTTGAGATTCTTTTTGTCGTTTACGTTTTTTCAACGACACCCTATGATGAATAAGAACTTGCGGAAAGTAATAAATATGCCATCCAGCTTTAAATAATTTTAATGAAGCATAGTCCTCCTCGCCATAAAATTGATACCAATCAGGATATTGGACTACAACATTCTTCCAGACTTCAGTTCTATATAAATGACCACAGCCTACATAATTGCGCACTCTTTTTACTTTGAATCTAGATATAGTGGTTTTAGGTTTATTTAGACCCCAAAATAATCTAAATGCCAGAACCCCGCAATCATCATTTTCTTCCATAAAATTTATCGCATTTAACAAAGCTTCTGGAGTTAAAAAATGAGCATCATCATCTAATGATATAATATATTCAGTTTTTACTAAATTCATCAACCGATTCCTACTTGAAATCAACCCCTCATTTGAAGTGTTTGTAATCCATCGGATTTCAGAAAAGTGCTTATACAATCCATAATAGGATAAATCTGTTGAAGCATCATTACAGATTATAATTTGTTTAAAGGGTATTATGCCCTTAAGTTTATTCAATGTTTCGCATAAAGCAACTTTTCTATTATAAGTTGTAATAACAAGTGTAATATTTTTAAAAAAATCAGACTTCATTTCTTAGAAATTGAATTTTTTCATCCAAGTGAAATGTTGAAAAATAATTTTGGAGATCCTGTCTGTTTAATGACATATTATGACCAATCTCTTTCCATTGATTATATAAGTTAGAAATAATGTGAGTAATCTGCTCACTATCATCTGCTCTGCATTGCCAGCTATATTCTACACCCAGTAATCTCCTTACTTCACTTACATCTGGACTCAGGGTAAAAATTGGTTTATCTGCATGGACCAAATGCGCCATCTTCGCTGGTAAAAATGGACTATATGCAGAGTCACTAGCCTCTATGATTAGATTAACAGTTGCGTGGGTTTGAAGTGCTAAGGCTTCAGCGTATGATAATGAAGGTCTAGGCAAAAACTCCTCAATCTCTAAAAAGTCTTCAAACAAATCTGAGTAGCTTCCAGAAGGCCCGATGAGGTGTAAAAAAGCCTTACCCCTAGCTTCAGGATTTATTTTCAGAAACCCCTCGAAACCTTTTAGCAAACCTTCAGGTGATCTGCCTGCAATAAGGTTACCCGCGTGAACAAGGTTGAACATTTCTTTATTAAAAAAAGATGGTAACGCTCCAATCCTGAAAGATGAATCATATTGATGTGGGATAATAACTTGTTTGGTTAAAAAGTCACCGTAAAAATTTGCCATATGATCTGCAAGATATTGAGACGGGAAACCTGCAAAACGACAGGTGACGGCTAGCTTTTTAAAAAAACGATGTTTTTGCACCGCGCCTTTAGGTACAAATCTATAAGGCTCAGGATAGTTTTGAAAAGGATAGGGGTCGTGAATGTATGCAAGCCATTTAGTATGCCACTTAAGTGAATGAAGGACAGCGTAATGAGGCCTAAAACTTTCTCCTTTACTCAGCGTAATTATTAATTCAAAAAAATTTGTATCTAGTTGTTCAAGTTCTTTTTGAAGAGATTGACATTCATTGAAAAATGTAAATGAAAAACCAAATCTATTCTCTAAAACTAGGGAGAGATCAATTTTCACATAACGCTGAAATACACGCTGTACCCTACTTAAAAAATAATTTAAGTTTTTTATTGGTTCTACAAGTAGTTCTCCTAATTGAAGATTTTTATAATGAGCTTTATTTAAGGTTAAAACCTTTACTTCATAACCCGCTTTTTTGAGATTTGATATAAACGCTACATTAACCTTAGAACCACTACTATCTTCTGGATCAATTGAGTCTACAACAATTAAAATCATATTTGAGCTAAAGTTTATACACCTTTTTCACAACCCTAAATAGAAAATCTACAAGCTTATAGGGATGAAAATTATTTTTAACTGAAAAACTACTTGCCTGCTTTAATACTTCAACGTCAACATAGTCATCATTTGACCTACTGAAAGTGTTAGTTATAAAATTGTCTAGTACATTTCCCATATGATAAGCATAAGTTTTTGCTGTAGATAACCTATAAAAACCTTGTTTATCGCTTATCTTATCAAGAAATTCATCTTCATAACCTCCTTTGAATTTATATTCAGGCTGATTGTTATATTTATGAAATAGTTTAGTTCTGTAAGTTGCTACGAAGTGACCTGCTCCAATAATAACAGACGAATCATTCTTGAAAAAATAACTTTTTTCTTTCCAGTCATATTGCCTGTTTGCTCTATTTAATAGATAATCACTATTAAAACCTTTTAGGTAAAGTTTACAGTCTTTATCGTCAACGACTTTATCGTACCCCAATCTTCCAAAAAGAAAATTCTTAACAAATACTGCTGAATTGTTATAAAATGCCAGATTTGGACAAGGCAGTGGTGCTACAACACCTGCATATTTATATTTCTGGAATATATTAATAACCGCTTTTTCCCAGCCTTTAAATAATAATACATCAGAATCCATAAGCGTAACAAAGGGTTCAAAAATGCCTCTTACCTCGTTAAGAATAGGTGCGACCTTACCTAAATTCTCTCTTAATCTTACTAATTTTTCAATTTTATTTTGATATGAATCCAAAAGATTTTTAACCTCTTGGCAGGAATTATTATCAATTATTGTCACCACAGATGTTGACCTATTAATTGTAGCAAATAACCCATCTAAACATTTCTGCAAAACAGGCAATTGATCTTTATAATAATCTTCCTCTTGATTTGGAATATGAATTATAACTATAATTCGATGATAGTATTTTTTTAAAGTGTTCCCTTTTAGTTTTTCAGGATTTGAACCTCTGCGCATATTAGTAACCAATTAAAAAGTTTGCCTTTATTGCTTTAAGACATTTTTTCAATACTATTTAGCTCCCCCAAAAGGTAAAAAGTATTCTTATTTTTATATTCCAGTTTAATACGCTCAACCACAGCAGAAGGGCTTAGGAACTGATTGTAGTAGTTTTGGGTATTTCTAGACATTTGTTTTATAGGCGTAAGTTCTAAAAATTCGATTTCTAAAAGTAAATTGCCTAATTGATTTAAATCATCAAAAATTAAGCAATTAACTCTATGTGAAAGAGCAGGCATAAATAGATTGGCATAATTTCTTTGTAAAATAGGAATCGATCCTACTGACATTGCCTCAATGATATTATGCGAGAAAGGCATTAATACTCCTGGTGCTGCCAAAAAAAAATAGAATTTATTTAAAAAATTTCTTAAATGCTTTTGAGGTATTTCATTCTTTGTTCTATCTACAAAAACACAAGGAAAATTTAATACTTCATGACCAACATTAAGTACATTTTTTGAAATACTAAGTGTCTTAGCTATTTTCTTTTCTAAAAGATAGTTGTAAATAATATGTCTGGGAATACTATCAAATTTTGTACTGTTTATTTGGGAATAATAATCAGCATTAAAGTTCCCCACCAAAATAGCTTTCGTATATAATTTTTCGGTATTTAATTTTCGATCCCAATGATTCTGTTGATACATTTGAGGATGTGAAGACATAGGAATAAAATAGCCTTTATTCTGCAACCTGGCTGTAGCATTAAAATAATCAACACTTAAATTGCCATCATCAAATACTAAATTTGCTTTAGGAAAACTTTTCAATACAACTGAATTTTCTATAAACACATTAGAAATATGTTTATTAAATTTTCTGAAATTAAATAAACTATTAGGTATGTAAACTACATAACCTTCAATTAAGAAAAACTTAATAAAGTTGTATAGATAAAATTTATAATCATCTGGATTATAAATGTTTATAAAAACGGTTTTTTCATTACTCCCTAACCTCTTGGTTTTCCTTTTTAAAAGAATATACTTTTTAAAAAGAGCTAATTCTTTTTTTGTAGAAAATAAAATTCTATCAAAAATTTTCATGTTTAGAAGCTTTATATAGTTAGATGTTTAAATAGAAACAACTAGTTATTGAAGTATTTTAAAAAATACTTTTCTTAAAAAAGAATAAAGTTTCAGGAGTATCCTAATTTTTGCTTTATAAAACACACTATATGATGGTGCTATTTTTAGATAGGTATCTATTTTTTTTAAATAGGCTTTATTATAAAAATCAATGCTGAATCTTTTCGTGTAATATGCTATTAATTCCCGATCTACTAAATTATTCTCGCTAAAGAAATCCCACATTTTTTGATCTAATATAAATGTTGTCCCTATTTTTTGTATTCTGTTATCGTTATTCCCAGTCACACTTTTAGAATGGTGCCTGTAATAGAACAAGGGTCTGTGAATTGCATCATAAGCAGGATTTTCTTTGAAAAGCATTCTCAAATAGAATTCTTCTTCTTCAGCAAAAAATTTAAGCTCTCGATCAAATCTCATCTTCTTGATTAAATCCCATTTAAAAATGGGCCCACAAGAATGGAATTTAATTTTTTTAAAAAGGAAATCCTTTGCTGGGTTTTCAGTTCTTACGTTTATCTCATCATCTATTTTATCAAAATCAATTTTTGATACCTCTCTGAAACCGCTATACTGACAATTTACAAGCGCTACTTCATCATTAAGATTAAAAGCATTCATTTGTAATTCTAACTTTTGAGGATGCATTATATCATCATCGTCAAAAAATTGAACATATTTTGGATTGTAGCTTTCAACGATATCCAGGCCATAATTTCGTGTTTGCGGCAATCCCTGTTCATAAGAAGGTGGTTTGAGGTAGTACTTAAACCTCATATCACTATCTGCAAAATATTTAACAATTTCTGCTGTCGAATCTGTAGAATTATCATCAACAACTATACATTTAAAATAAGAATAGGTTTGATTGCTAATACTTTGTAAAGTTTCCTTTATCAAACTTTCTCTATTGAAAGCTGCTATTACTATATAAACTGTCTCCTTCATCAGAAATAAGTCTTAATCAGTTTATATATGAACCTTATCTTGTGTTTTATATTAAAAAACACCTGGGACGCGAAAGGTTTTGACCAAGGTGCAGCTTGAAGCAAGTCATCCTGACATTTTTTTACGTCATCCATATTTGGTCTCCATAAATCTTGACTCTGTTTGACTATGCTGGTCAATTCGTTTAATTCCAACTTACTATTTCGAAGATCGATATATGTCTGATCACCAAGTCCAACGGTGGCTAGATAATCCTTAAACTTGATACCGTCACCTCCCAAGTGATCTGAAAATTTTACCCAAATCGCAGTTATACCATACGCATTTGGCACAATGAGCCCATGTAGAGAAGAGCTTAGTATTAGCCTACACTGTTTTATCTGACGAATAACTTCTTCAATCTGATCTGTTTTTAAGTTAATTACCTTAACCTGACTTGAATAACAAAAAGCCTTATTAACTCTTTCGTAATCAACATAGTGCGGTATTACTCCAATCTCAAAACCATTTTGACACACAGGGTTATAACAAAGCGGAAGTAATAGTGCTGGATCTCCCAAAATATTAGGAACTGAATATCCTAAAGACTCCAGTCGACTCTTCGTGAATGGCCCTCTGACAGCAATAAAATTTGCATCTTTTACTTCCTGATTTTCAAACATAATTCCACTACCCCATACTACCGAATTCATTTTGGCTTCAGAAATAATACTACCAGCACTTAGATAATGTGTAATAAAATACTTGTATCTTCTCATTGAAGGATGAACTACCCAATTTACTTTTGCTTTAAAAAGCTTTATCAATATATAGGGCCCTACTTCATCCCCAAAATTTTTAAAATTACTGGTACTGCTTCTCCACCAATATAAGTGAACCATCATTTATACTTTAAAAATTACAACCTGTATTTTTTAGTAATAAGTTAGATAATTCCTCCTGAGAAACAGTTATTTGACTTACGCATAGTTTATAATTATAAAGGGCTATTTCTTCTGACCATTGAAATGAGTTAATATCATCGTTAAAATACTTGAATATATATCCTTCATATACTTCACAGTATTCTTCAATAACAGGAATCGCCCCGCACAAAATACTTTCATAAAATCGATAAGTCCACACAAAATCACCGGATGGGCAGAGAACAAATTTTGATCTCAATAAAATTTTGAAATAATTTAAATCGAAAGATTTTGAAGGAAACTCACGTCCTCTTTTAGAAGCACTTATATAAAACAGACTCTTTTTCTTAGTAAAGGTATTGCATAAATTTAATGCTATTGTAACTGGCTTGTATTTTAGATAAAAAGGGTAGATAATTGAACTATCAAGGTTTTTAATCCATTTTAATAGCACAATCTTTCTTGCTTTTGTAAAAAGACCTACAAAACTAAATTTTAAATTTTTGTCTTCAGGCCAACTATTTTTCAGAAAATTTGTTAGGGAATTGGCGAAAATTAATGGCCTTTCTAACTCACCTATTTTTGTTAATGGCTTTGAGTGATCAACAGTAATTAGATCTAAAACATCGGTAAAACCTGTATGTGTTTCTGTACTGTATTCTATTCCAAAAAAAGAAAGCAAAGGTTTTAGTTTTTTTTCATTTTCAGTAGAAAAATGTAAAACACATACTTCAGAAATGGCATGAATTGCACGTATATAATGCAATTTGTTGACTGTTTTAATTAAAACTAATTCAATTCTTTTCATTTAATTTTAAAAAATATTTAAATGTTCTTCTGGGGCTTATTTTAATAAAATGCAGATATAAGATTATTCTCTCAGTTGGTTTTAAGTGGTTACCATTTAAATGAAACTTCAAATAATTCATTTTTTTTATCACTATTCTTTTCTGAAATTTTGCGCGTTCATAAAAATCATTCTCGTGATATATGCATTTATAAAATTCTAAACTTTTAAATAATCTATCTGTTGTATGCTGCCCTGAAGGCCATATAGCTTCTAAAACCTGAGTGTCACTAAACGTATTTTTATCGTATGGGATTTTCTTAAACATTCTCAACATACTCTGTTGAGCACTGCTGTTTTGCTTAGTATTTTGAACCTGAGAAATCTGATTACTGTGTACACGATATACAAGTAAAGACTCAGGAATATTAGCCATTTTCTTCCCTGAAACTGCGAGACGCGTAAATAAGTCATAATCCTCTGCGGGTTCTTTTGATGTATCATAAGAATATTCTAAGAATATCTCTCGCCTTCCCATAATTGTGGGGTGAACTAAAGAACTGCCAAATAAAAGATTTATCTTAATTTCTTCGTTAGAAGAGGGATAATTAAATTTTAAATCACCCCCAATAACTTTTGCATCTGTGCCGCAAATAGCTACATCTGGATTTTCTTCCAAAAAACGTATTTGTTTTTCAAAACGTGTAGGCAGACTAATGTCATCTGCATCCATTCTTGCAATATATTTTCCTCTTGAATTAGTAATACCCCAGTTTAAACTTTCAGTATACCCGCTATTTATTTTCTTTCGATAAAGAAAAATACGTGAGTCTTCAAAACTCTCAATTACTTTTTGCGTACTATCTGTGGAGCAATCATCTATTATTAAAAGTTCAAAATCATCTAGCGTTTGATTGAGAATACTTTGCATACTTTCTGCAATGAAATTTGCAGCATTGTAGACTGGTAGAAGAACAGAAATGAGAGGTTGTGATTCTTTCATTTACTGATCATTGTACAGATTATCTTTCTTAAAAACCTTATCGGCCTCAAAGCAGCTTTACCCAGACGATATTCTTTACTATTTTTCGTCTTTTGAACTTCTAAAAAAATCTTAGATTTTTGCTCAATAGCGTAATCAGAAAATTCTTCTAGGTAATTAGAATAATGCGTTTTATATTTTTTTATCAATAACTTTCTTATCTCTTTTTCATGCAAATTGGCTAAAACACTTCTTGAATTTTCTGTTTTAAAGTAGGAGAACAAATACTCATCAATGACTCCATATTGGTAATCTGAAAATATAAATCGGATATTAAAATCCCAATCCTCAAAACCTGTTCTGAGGCTCTCATCATAAAACCCTATTTCATAAAAAACATTTCTTTTAAAAAGACAACAAGCCGGTGCAATATTCTCAAAAAGCACATTGGTTTTATTCATCTTACTTTGGTCAGGAATCCATTTAAACAAAGTTTTGTTTCCTACAATTTTATTTATTCCACAAGTAATCGCATCATACCCTTCAATTTCTATTAGTTGAATAGCTTTTTCTACAAAGGTTTCTGCGAAAAGATCATCAGAATCCAGCATTAAAATGTAAAAACCTTTAGACTCTCTTATAGCAACATTTCGAGCCGCAGAAACCCCTAAATTCTCTTGACTAATGATTCTTATAATTTTATACTTAGACTCATACTCTTTTGCTATTTGCAAGGTTGTATCCGTTGAACCATCGTCAACAATTATAATCTCTAATAAAGGTTTACTTTGGTTTAATAAAGAATCTATTGCCCTAGTTAAATGATTTACTGCATTATAAGCCGGGATAATCGCTGAAACAAAAGTATTATTTTTATTATTCAATTAAATAAACTCTTAATTAAACGTATAGGCTTTAAAATAAAACGACCAACTCTAAAATCAATTCCTTCAATTATTTTTGACCTGCTTTTACGCTCACCTTCGAGTCTTTTAAACGTGTCTTCCATTAAAGAGGAGAAGTTTGATTTATAAAGTTCTTGATGCTTTTTGTAGATGTACAATCTTTTGTCATATCGCGTATCTTTTATTTTTGAAGTAGTAGATTCTGAATGTCTAAAATAGGTGAATAGGCATTCATGTAGTACATATGCAATCCCACCCTCTTTAAGTAAACGTATATAAAACTCCCAGTCTTCAAAACCTCTTAGTTCTGGAGCCTCATCATATCCATCAACTGTTCTCCAGTCTAATTTTCTAAACAATACACTTCCAAAGGCCTGGTTATCAAACAAAAAATTATTTAGTGTTCCTCCAGCAGGTATAATCCTCTCACTATACTTTTTCCCGTCTGTTCTATTGCCTATGGAAGTGACCAACTTGACATTATTATCATTTTTGATCACTTGGATTGCCTTTTTACAAAAATCGCTTTCAAAATAATCATCTGCATCCCAATTGAGTATATAATCATATTTTGATTTTGATATGCCTCGGTTTCTTGCTGCTCCTTGACCTTTATTTCTCTGAACAATCAAAAGATCTATTTCTTTTGAATACGCCTTTAACAAATTACTATTATGGTCATTCGAACCATCATCAATTACTATTATTTCAGAACATATATCCTTTTGAGATTTTGCAAATTTTAAGGCTCGCCCTATATAATCGCCTGCGTTGTAATAAGGAATTATTATTGAAATGTACTCCAATTTCTAAATTTTATAAAAGTCGGTTTTAGACTATGACTAATCTACGATGATTACTTCAAGAGGTATATTGCCTAGCTTACTTGCAACAGTAGAAAATGAACTCCAGTAACTACCAATTATTTTTTTAGTATTTGATAAGCAAAAGAGGTCTACAGCTGATTCTACCATACCCGCTAAACTATTCCTATTTAATACAGTTCCTTGAGTTAAAATTCTATTTCCAAATTGAGCTCTAAATTTTTCTATAACGAACTTATCGTCTGTCGCCAAAAAAAATGAAACGTTTGGATCTTTTTCAATTTCATTTCGTATTCTTTCTTCAAATTTTTTTAAAGGACTTTTTTTTATAGAAGCTGTATTATCTGTCCTTCTTATATGAATCCCAATAGTTGAGCTACTAAAAAGTTTTAACTGCTCATTTAATTTAAGAGTTACTGAACTATTAGGTTTAAAAATACTATAGTCCGCAGGTATTTTTTTTGAAAGTATGTTATAACTGCTGATCCACACCCAGCTATTTGATCTAAAAAATATTTTGAAATCAAAGTTTTTATTAAGATTTTCTTCTGCCTTGTGTGCTGACCAAATGCGCTGACCAAAAATTCTTCTCAAGAAATCTGGCAAATATAAATTTAATTTATAGCCCTCTCGATATACATATGGTTGCTTTGTCAATTCCTCAATATTAAAAAACGGAATAGGATCAAATAGGTCTGAATAACTGCATCCAACATCATCGTTCTTTTCCCAGTATACATTAAGCTGGGTATTATTATCCTTTGTTATTACATACGCAGAAGCTATTGCACGCAAACGGTTGCATAACCCATTAACAGGAATTAAATGCATCCCCTCCTTATAGACCATCAGACTGCCGTATAAACTTTATAATATTATAACCCCTTCCAATAAAATAGCCGAATATGATAGCAGCAGGATACAGTAATCCTTTTAATAATCCGTGATACTTGATGAGTTTAGAAGTTGTTATTAAGAGAGCTTCTGGCCAAACACGCTTGCAAGCCAACTTAAAATTAAGCTGAATATGACCCGATAAAAACCACTTTAGTTTCTCAACAGGAGCTATATCTTTTAGATATAACATTGTGGTCAATTTCAACTCTGCATTCATTTGATCAAACCAAATTGGTCTTTTAAGAGCTTTAACAACAAAACCGTCATTATGTATCCTCCTATGTGCCAAAATTTGATTTACTAGGCTACCGTTTGTAGTGAGATACAGTAGTTTAATATTATATTGATATTCGCTCGCCTGATCACGTATCCCCTCTGCAAACTGTAATTGATCTGCAAATTCCCGCCTTACAAGTAAATCATTTGTAATCCAGGCGACATTAAAAAGAGCAAAGCGATGGGGGGTCATAACGGCATTTGTGCGGTCTATCTCATAAGGGCGTTCTAACAAACTATTTTCATCAAAGTTTCTACAATCACCAACGGCAAAGTCCAGGTTATTTTCTTCAATTTCAGAAACTAAAACCTCTAGATGGTTTAGTAACATAAGATCATCGCTATCAAAAAACTTAATAAGATCTCCACAAGACCTTTTATAACCGTAATTGCGACAGGCATTAGCTCCTTTTTGAATATGAGCTGGTCGAATTTCATAACTGAAACGCGAATCAGATTTTAAAAAATCACACACTAATTTCTCAGTAGTATCGGTTGATCCATCATCTATGATAATACACTCCCAATTTTCAAATGTTTGATTTTGTATAGAGCGTAAAGTATCGATAATATATTCATAACGATTGTATGTAGCTATAATGATAGAAACCTTAGTGCTCATAAGTTGTTTCTAGTGAAATCTTTAAATGTGTTGATTTTGTTTTTAGACGATCAAAATAAGTAATTTTTTTAGCTAAATGCCGCATTTTATAGAACGAGAAAAACCAGATAAAAATAGATTTTGACAGATACCTGATAAAGCTTAAGGATCTATAATTCACAGTAAATACCATTTTGAAAGGTAAAGTGCGCATACCATGAAACAAGGGATATTGTATTAAATTACGAACGATCAAATAGTTGTAACTAAGCCTCAAAGACTCCTCTTTTTTTAATTTATCCCAGAGTAAAATTTCGACTTTCTTTAACGCCAGACTCACATTATGTATATAAGATTCTGAGTTATGAGAGGAAGCGATACTATTAAAGTTATTTATACGATAATAATTATCTGGCTTCTCTGTATCACAATAAAGTTTAGGATTTTGGGTAAGTGCGCGAATATGAAATTCCCAATCTTGCCAGACTTTTAAATCTTCATCCCAACCGCCTATTTTATCTAAAAAAGTTCTAGTCCATAAGGCTCCATTTGTATGCCAAGGCATATCCTGCTCAATAAAACGTCGTGTCAAATCTTCAATGCTTTCATCGGGGTTTTGAGTATTCCAAATGAACTGCAAATCTTCAGGTTCCTTTTTAAACAGTTGCGTCTTATATAAATAACAATCACAATCGGGATTTGCTATAACATCTTCTAAGCGTTCTTTTAAAGCTTTTGAGTGTAGTAGGTCGTCCGAGTCGAAAAAGATTATATGTGTCCCTTGTGCATGTTTCAATCCCATATTACGCGCTCCATTTCCTCCAGACTTATAATTTTGAGAACGCACTAAGAGTTTAAAACGGTTATCACCTTTAATTAAACTGCTTGTAATTGTTCTTGTTTCATCTGTAGAAACATCATCAACTATAATACACTCCCAATTTGCTAAAGTTTGACCCCTTACTGAGTTTAAAGTCTTTTCGATTAAACGAGCTCTATTAAAAACCGGAATTACTATAGAAATAAGCGTCAAAATAAGGTTTATTTTAAACTGATCGATTTATTTATAATTGAATTTAACAGTAATTTGCTCTTAAACTAACTTGAGTTTCCAGACTTCAGGCTTATGAAAAAAATAAAAAAACACTATCGTAAACTCGCAAACTTTAAAACTGCATTTTTTGAGTTTAAGAAATTAACTAAAAAATCAAAAGTTACTGAAGTTAAATCAGATAAGTTGCTTGTAATAGAACTAAGTGATCCCAGCATTTATAATAGATACTTTTATAATTTTATTAAGTTTTTCGATATATGTGGGTATACTATTTATTGGCCTGATTTTACCCTTACAGATTATCGCAAAAAGTATTTTAATAAAAATCAACACCCTTCAAATTACTTCAATCTTATATTTAAGGAAAACCTAATACACTTCAAAAGAATCCCAAAAACTCATCAAATAAAAATCGTTTTAACAGATCAATTACTTAGTGCAGATTATTTTCATCTCAAAAGAAATAACCCTGTCCCAGATTCTGAAAACGTATTCTTCGTCCCCATGTCTATGCATCCACTTTTTTATCATAGAGGGTATTGGAATAATTTAGAATCTACTTTAAAAACACGTAAAAAATCAATCTTCTTCTCGGGTAATTTTAAAGATGAAGACTACAGTCAATTTGATCAGGAATTATTTAAAATGTCAAACCGACTTGAAACGAGAGAATTTTTAAGTAATAATATTTATTATAATAAAATCAATACTAAAAATGAATTAGATGATTTTATTGAAAATAAAGATGACGATTCTAAAGTACTTATTTTAGATGCTCAGAAAATGAAAATTCCCAATCAAGAATGGAGATACTATTTAAGTGAATTTCATTTTTTCCTCGCTTTACCGGGCACGAAAATGCCTTTGTGTCATAATCTTGTAGAAGCCTTGTCATGCGGATGCATCCCAATAATTCATCAAGAATATGCGAAATTGTTAGTGCCAGAATTGATTCATTTGAAGAATGCTTTGATCTACTCAAGTCTTAAATCTCTTGAAATTTTAATTGCTAAAGCTCTTACTATGTCACCAAAAGAAATTAGTGAACTTTCTAACAATAGCTATAACTATTACAAAATCAATATGAGTCCAGATGCAGTTGTGAAAAGCCTCCAAACCCCAAACCTAGAAAATATATATCTGCAAGCATCTTACAATAGTGTTGATCTGATAAAATAATTTAATCAAGATTTTAGCATTTTAATCATTTTCTCTAAACTTTTTGACTGTGAAAGATTCTTTCTTGAAAGTTCTTTTGACATATCAATTATAGAATCCATTTTTTCTGAAAAATTCAAGTTATTTGGATTGAAATAAAATGCACTTCCACTTTCAATCATTGATTTAAAATAATTCTGGCCTATTTTATTTAATAACACAGTTTTTTTGTTAAATAAAACTGCCTCGTGAACACAGCCAGAACTTTGGGTAATATGAAGAGTACATCCGGACATTGATATTGGTAACGGTGAATCTGCAACAGTATTTAATATAAAATTTGAAACCCCTTGCTGAACTAAATAATTTTCAAATGAAACTTTGCTAACTTTCTGTCTTGGATGCATGCGAATAATCCATTTTATAGATTTTGACTTCATATAATTCACTAAACCTATCGGGAACAGTTGTTCAATTTTATATTCAGGTTCTGGCTGTAGAGTATATAAAACATAATTTTCTTCTGAAGAATATAGGTCTCTGTTATTCCAAAATGAAATCCAAGGATGACCGAATATCAATGCATCGTGAAAATTACTTTCAGAGGTCCACTTATTCATAATTTCATAAGTAAATGAATCCCAACACCAAAAAGTACGAGGTAATGTGCTAAACCCAGATGAAGGTATTTTGTTCCATTCAGCATAACACATATGTTCACTTACAATAGAACCATGTTGCAATTCAATTGTTTGTATCCCCAATTTATTTGCTGCAGCAATAGCAGCCTCATAAAGATTTGAATAATAATAACAAAGGCTTAGAACCTTATCGGGTTTAATACGTTTAAATAAAATTTTAAAAAAACTAATTTGAGTGTTTAAGCTTAAACTACGTTTTTCGATAAAAGAATTGATATCTAATCCTTCGTAATCAGCTTTAAATTCTTTTTTTAAAATTTCTTGAAAATCATTAAAATTTTGAAATTCTAAATCATCGAAGTGGTATGTTTTTGATCTAAATCTCTTTGATATTAATTCAAAAGTTTGGTATTGCTTTAAAATTTCGAGTTCTAAAGTATTACTTCTTTTCTTTTTTGATTCTGAATTTAATACTAAATAAATACTCTTATCTTCTAAGTCTTTATCTTTGATTAAAGGATCAAAAAGTCTATCAAAGCTTTTGCCATCAAAAGTTTCTTTAAAATGCGGTGCAGATAAAAAAACATAATCTCTTTTACTTAAGTTCACCCAAAAAGAAATAAAAGATAATACCCTTGACAATACATTAAACTTTCCCTTAATCTTCTGCGGAATAGAAAGCGAAGACTTCTTTTTACTTATTGTTTTTTCTAATCCATTTAATTGATTATCACTAAATTTTCTAATTAGACTAAAATAAATTTTTCGTCTTAGAAAAGGCCAGAAATAAATATCATTTCTTCTCCAGGTATCAACAGGAAAATTCATTTCAATATTGATTATAAATTCTTTAATATATAAACGATAATCAACTAAATTCTTCTCATTTCCCATTCTAATGGAATAAATAAATTACCCGGACGCTTTTCTCTTAAAGAATCCATTTTAGATATCGTAAAATCAATCACATCGTATTTATGATCATTTACCAAGGTATATTTATCTGCAAGTCCTAATGAAATTTTATAAGATCCTGGCTTTAAAAGTGGGTTAGGTATCTCAAGTGATGTCTCATATAATCCAGAAGTAGCACTGTAAAATGATTTATAAGCGTCCGTTCTATCAAAAAAAACTACATCTTCACCTGCATCATTTCTAATTATAACACTAAGATGACACTTTCTTATCTCTATATTAAAACGGTATTTAATGGCTAATGAAATTGAATCTCCGGTAGTAATTTCTGAATCTAATTCATCCTTATTTTTACGTATTTGGGCTTCTAAAATCTGGAAAGGTTTCGTGTTGTCCTCATCATAAGATACTTTTGCAGTAGTTAACGAGCCAGAACTATAACTCAGATAGTTGCTAACTACTAAATCTGTTTCCGCATCCATTATGGACCTTCCGTTTTCTAACAGAATCGACCTTGAACACAACTGTCTTATACTGGCCATATTATGGCTTACAAAAAGTACTGTTCTACCATCTCCCTGTGAAATATCTTGCATTTTACCTATAGCCTTTTTTTGAAAGTCTGCATCTCCTACAGCAAGAACTTCATCGACAACTAAAATTTCGGGTTCCAGATGCGCAGCAACAGCAAAAGCCAATCTGACAGTCATTCCACTACTGTAACGTTTAGTTGGTGTGTCTATGTAGCGCTCACAGCCTGAAAAATCAATAATTTCATCCAATTTACTGGTTATTTCAGTTTTGGTCATCCCAAGAATGGCTCCATTGAGATAAATATTCTCCCTACCGGTCAACTCATGATGAAAACCAGTACCAACCTCTAAAAGAGACGCAATACGCCCTCTACTCTTAATTACTCCGGTCGTTGGCGCCGTAACGCGAGACAATAGTTTAAGTAAAGTAGATTTACCTGCTCCATTTTTACCAATAATACCTAACACCTCCCCTTCTTTAACATCGAAGTTAATATCGCGAAGTGCCCATACATAATCTTCTGTATTTTTTTGACTGCGATCGTTAACGGCTCCAACTTTAAGAAATGGATCTTCTTTACCTTGTAAACGAGCCCAACCCCGCTTGAAATCATCTCGTAGTGTACCAGAACCCACAGTACCTAAGCGGTATTGTTTTGAAATATTCTCTACAGAAAGAATAATATTACTCATAAATTTTGTGAAGAAAACTTCTACTGAAGTTTGTAAGGTTCTAAATAAAATTGCTCCTTTTCCTGCATGATGCTGTATCTCTCATATGTAACAGCATTTAAATTACTTAGGCGCATCCATTCTTTGAGTATTTCTTTCTCTTTTGGTCTATTTGTATCATCCAATAACCATATCGTTTTTTTGGTTGTTTTAGCATTTAGAAAGGGGTAAGCACTGAAACGTGCGTAAGGTGTACTAGCGCCAAATGGTCCATCCACTATTACAAAGTCAAAAGCAATACTTTTAGGTAATTCCTCGGATAGAATTTCAGCATCAAACCAAATTTCCTGATTTTTGAATGTCAAATCTTTGGACATTGGTTTTAAAGGTACATATATCAATTTTACGTATTGGTCAAGATCAAGTTTTTTAAGTTGCAGTCTCAATATTTCAATCCACTCTTTATCAGATTCAATTGAGTAGAATGAGACCTTAAGATTCTGCATTTTGATTGCTTTGGCTAAATAAATTGTAGTCGCACCGCTACCGAATTCTATAAGATTATTAACTTTTGTTAGCGTTATAATATTGATTGCGTGCAAAATCGCCCTTGGATTCATAGTCCAGTTGGTATAAGGAATATAATGCTCTGAAGAAAATAATCCTCTTAGTTGCTCTGCCGCCCAAAGCTGAGTCTGGTGATATCTTGTTTTCTTATGATACCCCCGAAATTCTTCTAAAATTCTTTTTACTTTTTTAATCATAAGTCAACAAATTTCTACTTATTTCAATCTTCATTTTTTAATCAGATAAGTCTAAAATTATTGTGTAGTGGAAAACTCATAATATCTAAAAGGCTCTATTTAAAATGTTTTCCGCTTTAAGGATAATATTACTCATTATATCGTATCAATAAAATTCTTACCGGTCCTGTTAAAAACGATCAACCCTACAAAAAACAAAACCAGACTCAACACTGCGCAATAAGCAAGCAAAGACCATTCAAATAAGCCTTCACTCAACGTCATATAGCGAAAAGCTTCAATTAGAATAGCTATAGGATTTAGTTCGACTACCCAGGTATACTCCGCTAAAGCAGCGCTATTACGCACTTCAGAAATCGGGTACATAACCGCAGATATATACATAAGAAGTGTCGTCGCAAAGCCAATCAAAATTCTAAAATCTCTGTATTTAGTAGTTAAAGACGAAATCAACATTCCTGCTCCTAAACCTAATACTGCCACAATAAGCAGAAGAACAGGGAAAAACCAAAGCGTATTATTAGGTTGTACTTCTGATCCTTTAACAACGAAATACATATAAAAACAGGCAAAAATAAAAAGCTGAATACTCAATTTAAATAAGGCTGAAATAGCCTGTGACATCGGGGAGATAATTCTGGGAAAATATACTTTTGAAAAAAGCCCGGCATTACTGGCAAACGTATTTGAAGTATTGTTTAAACATTGGGCGAAATAGCTCCACATCGTAATACCCGCTAAATTGAATAAAAATGGTGGTGCTCCACCTGTTGATATACTTGCGATATTATTAAAAACTAAAGTAAATATGATACCAGTAAATAATGGCTGTATTAAATACCATAGTGGTCCAAGAATTGTTTGTTTATAAGCCGAAATGATATCACGTCTAACAAAAAGAAATAACAGATCTCTGTACCTCCATATTTCCTTAAAATCAATGTCAATCAAAGGCTGCTTGGCATTGATCTCGTACAACCACTCTTCCTGCTCTGCCATTATTTTTCTACTTGCTCATTAAACCAAAGTCTCAATTTGTTGAGTTTATTTAAAACCAGAGGTAAAAATCCTTTAGGCTTCTTATCGCGATAAGCTTCTCCATATTTACCGTAAGAATACCCGTATTCATACCCGTAACCATAACCATAACCCATTTTACTTTTAGCACTGAAGTAATTGAGAATAAAACTTGTATTGTTAATCTCCTTCTTTTTATACTTATCGTTTATTAAGCGCAACATTCCCTTTTTTGTGTAATGTTGACGAATGACATACAACGTAGCATCTACATAATCATCTAACTCTAATGCATCTGCTACTAAACCTATAGGAGGAGTGTCTAGGACTATGTAATCGTACTTCTTCTTCAACTCTTCAATTAAAACATCCATCTGATCACTCATTAAGAGCTCTGAAGGATTAGGAGGTACTGAACCTGCCAAAATCACATCAAGATGAGGGATTTGTGTTTTTTGAATTATGGATTCTAGATTATCTTCTCCTATCAAATAATTAACAACACCCTTATCTAGAGGTAAATTGAAATCTCCAAATATCTTTGGCTTACGCAAGTCAAGACCTACAAGAACTGTTTTGCGTTCGCTTAAGGCAAATACACTGGCTAAGTTGATACTACAAAATGTTTTACCTTCTCCACTTACTGAAGAAGTAACACGTACCGTCTTAGCTCCTTCAATCTTTTGTTTTCTATAAATAAACTGAAGACTAGACCGTATACCTCTAAATGCTTCAGAAATTGCAGATCTGGGATCTTCGATTACTACAAGATTACTTTTAGAATTGCTCTTTCCTATAGCTCCTAAAACAGGTATTTTTGAAAGTCTTTTTATTTCGTTAGGGTTGCTTATTTTAGTATCAAAAAAGAACAGTAGAAATACAATAACCAGAGGCACCACAGTTCCTGCCACGATAGCCATAACATAACTCACTTCAGTATTAGGGCCTATGGCACCACCACCTGTATCTTTAGCTTCGTCAATAATCAATATATCTGAAACATTAGCTGCTTTAACAATTCCTGCCTGACTTCGCTTATCTAAAAACAAACCATACGCTCCTTCAGTAAGATTGTATCTTCGCTGTATGCCAAAAAGTTGTTGCTGTTCATTTGGAAGTTTCCGCATTTGAGATTCAGTCTGTGCGATCTCACTGCGAACATCTCGCAATTGACGATTAAGTATTTGCTGGCTTGAAGCCATATTTTCAAATAAAACCGATTTAATTGCGTTGATACGCCTGTCTAAGTCTTTAAACGCCGGGTTGTTCGGTTTTGCAGAATATGCCAGTCGTTTTCGCTCTTCGGCTAATTCTATAATACTTGATACACTTTGCGTTACACTACCTTCACCAATGCCAGTAATTGAAGGCGCCGGAATATCTGTACCATAATCTTCCCGCGTACGTAAATAACGCTCCAAATCCTGGTAATACTGAAGACGCTGTTCTAAATTTTGCTTTTGCGCATCTAACTCGGTTATTTTGGTTATTAAACCTTCTTCACTCCCTCCTATTCCTACCGAAGAATTGTTATCTCTAAATGAATCTAATTCTTCCTGAACGCTACTCATCTCCGCCGTCTTCACAGCAAGACTACTATCAATAAATTTTATAGTTCTTGTGGCAAATAAATTCTTACGCTCTAATTGGGTTTCGCTAAGTACGCGCACCGAAGAATTTAAATAATCAACCAGCCTTTTTTTGTTAGTGCCGGTGAGACTCAAGCTTAAAATGCTAGATCCCGTAGGCGTCTGGTCTATTCCTATACCCCTGTATCTACCTACAGCACCATCAAATGCATTAAACTGAATAAGATATTCTTTACCAATTTCAGCTGGAATTCCAGATGGGTTCAGTTTAAAATTGAAATACGGTAAATCTACAGGATCTCCTAAATTATATTCTTTTACTATAGCGCTGTTAGGCACTGGTACAGTACTTATTTCTTTGGTGTTATAATTTTGAGCTGAAGAAGTCCCGCCTTGAAAATCAATTTCTAATCGGTACTTTTTGTCACTTACAAAAACAACCTTAATCATTTTACCTAACAACTGAGGCCTTGTAACATTTACATCTACTGTAAATGGGGTATTACCGTAAATATCCTCAAGGTGATATTCGCCTTGTTGAAGGTAATCTACATAAAACTGTAATTTTTCTACGACCGCTTCATTATGACTTCTTGAGCGTAATAAAATTATCGCTGTCTGTACCTTATCTGTGGTTCCTCCCCAGTTAAAGGTAAGACTCGTATTTGCTGTAAAAAACGGATTTTGATCGTCTTTAACAGTTATCATATTACTCATACGATAAACCGTTTGTTTTCTTACATTTTTATAATGTGCTATATAATAAGCAATACCTATGCAAACAACAAAAAGCGGCCACCAGCTAAGTACCTTAATTATAAAACCCTTAAAGTCAAAAAAGTTCTGTAAATCTTTTATTTCAAACTCATCTTCCATTTAAAGTCGGGTGATTAGTAAAACGGTTGTTACTGCTAAAGTAAATACTGAAACTAGCGTATTTAAAGATTGTAAACCAGTAGTACCTATTCCTAGCGATTTCTGCGGAAGCGGATTTACGAGAATCAAATCATTCGGCTGAATATAATAATAGGGCGAATTCAATGCCTCTATTTTCGTCAAGTCTACGTGGTGAATTTTCCTGCCACCAGGGTATTGCCTTAAAATCAAGACATCAGTGCGATTCCCAAATTGGGTAACATCTCCACTATTCACAATAGCTTCTAGAAGCGATAACTCTTCAACAAGTTCAACTTTAGTACCGGGGCTGCCTACCTCACCTGCAATAGTATATTTAATACCTGCTAATTTTACGGTTACAAATATGTTTGCATTTTCAGTAAAATAGTCATCCAATAATTTTTTCTCTATATGCTCTCTAATTTCTTCTACGGTATATCCTAAAACAGATACATCGCCTAGTGTAGGCAAGCGTATTTTACCATGATCATCTACCACGAACCCATCGTAATAGTAGCCATCGCCCAGGCTACCACCTTCGCCTTCTCCTCCTTGCGGATTGAATAAAGCTACTAATTCCTGATCTAACGCTTTAACACGAATACTCAGAACATCATGAACCTGAACTCTATAGGGGCTTTTTAAAACATTAACTTGTATAAGACTGTCCTGAAGTGTGTTTGACTCTTGAAGATAGGTGAGTTTTTTAGTAGGAATGCAAGAACCGAACGTAGCGAAGAGTGCTAAAAAAGCTAATCTAAAAAGAAAATTAGAAAACTTTTTTGAAGGTTTTAATAACGACAGGGCAGAGCTTCGCTGTTCTAACTCCCAATTTTGAAGTAAAAATGGATTTCTTGTAGGAATTTTCATATTAGTTGGGATTGCAACTTCGACAAATATAGCCTTTAACGTTTTATTATGAAATAGTAAAGCAGGTTAGTTTGAAAAGTACATAAATGTACTCTTCAAACACAACCAACTAATAATTTTAGGAAATTAATTTGCTACTTCACTAAGAAATTTGATGCGATAAAGTTTAAGCTCTTCTTCATCATAATCTCCATCAAACTCATCTAAAGCAGCTTCAATACTATCTGTCTCGGCTTCTAAAAAGTATTCGTGTAGTTCTTCTTGTTGATCTTCATCAAGAATATCTTCTATCCAGTAATTGATGTTCAATTTTGTACCACTGTTTACAATTACTTCCATCTCTTTTACAAAATCGGCCATTTCTAAACCTTTTGCAGAAGCTATATCGTCTAGAGGTAATTTTCGATCAACATTTTGTATTATATATAACTTTAATGCACTGTTAGTACCAGTAGATTTAACAACTAATTCGTCTGGCTTTAGAATATCATTTTCAGCTACATAATCTGTAATGAGGTCTATAAATTCTTTACCGTATTTTTTTGCTTTTCCTTCTCCTACACCAAAAACGTTTGCCATCTCATCTAGCGTCGTAGGATATTTAATCGCCATGTCGTCTAGAGACATATCCTGAAAAACTACGTACGGTGGTACACCTTTTTTCTTGCCTACTTTCTTACGAAGGTCTTTCAACATAGCAATAAGCTTTGCATCTGCACCTCCTCCATTAGAGTTTCCGCGTTCTACAACTTCATCTCTTGAATTGTCAAACATATGATCTTCAGTCATCATAAAAGACTGTGGATTCTCAAGAAATTTCTCGCCTGCCCTGGTCATTTTTATAACGCCGTAGGTTTCAATATCTTTCTTTAAAAATCCAGCAACAAGTATTTGCCTTGAAAGCGCTCTCCAGTAGCCGGGTTCTTTATCTTTTCCGCTTCCGAAGTAAGGCTCGTCATCTGTTCTGTGCGAGGAAATGATCGCATTTGACTTTCCTACAAGCGTTAATACCAGTTCTTTACTTTTATATATTTCTCCGGTATTTTTGACAACATTCAACATTTGAACAACTTCGTCTTTTGCCTCATGCTTCTTTTTAGGGTTACGTACATTGTCATCAAGATCTCCGCCTTCTCCAGTTTCATTATCAAATTCTTCCCCAAAATAATGAAGAATAAATTTACGCCTAGACATTGAAGTTTCTGCATAAGCTACAACCTCTTGTAACAATGCGTGACCTATTTCCTGTTCTGCAACAGGTTTGCCGCTCATAAATTTTTCTAACTTCTCAATATCTTTATAGGCGTAGTAAGCAAGGCAATGTCCCTCACCGCCGTCACGGCCGGCTCTACCGGTTTCCTGATAATAGCTCTCTATACTTTTTGGTATATCATGATGTATTACAAAACGTACGTCTGGCTTATCTATACCCATACCAAATGCTATGGTAGCAACAACGACATCAACATCTTCCATAAGAAACATATCTTGATGTTTAGCTCGCGTCTTAGCATCTAAACCTGCATGATAAGGCACCGCAGAGACCCCATTTACCTGTAAAACCTGAGCAAGTTCTTCTACTCGCTTTCGGCTTAAACAATAAATAATACCGCTTTTACCCTGGTTTTGTTTTATAAACCTGATTATATCTGCATCAACATTTTTTGTTTTAGGACGTATCTCATAATACAGATTAGGCCTGTTAAAGGAAGCTCTAAAAGAGTTTGCATCAGAAATCCCTAAATTTTTCATGATGTCCTCCTGTACTTTTGGAGTCGCGGTAGCAGTAACTGCAATTATGGGAATGTCATCCCCTATTCGCTTTATAATGTGTCTTAGGTTACGATACTCTGGTCTAAAATCATGCCCCCATTCACTTATACAATGCGCTTCATCAATGGCAACAAAACTTATTTTCTCAGAACGTAAAAATTCTACATTCTCTTCTTTCGTTAGCGACTCTGGAGCAACATATAAAAGCTTAGTTATTCCGTTTGAAATATCTTCTTTTACCTGCTTTATTTCTCCTTTGTTTAAAGAGGAATTAAGTACGTGAGCAATACCGTGTTCTTTTGAAATCCCACGAAGCGCATCAACCTGATTTTTCATTAGAGCTATTAAAGGGCTCACAACAATTGCAGTGCCTTCTTCAATTAAAGCAGGTAATTGATAACATAACGATTTACCACCTCCTGTAGGCATAATCACAAAAGTGTGTTCGCCTTTAACGATACTCTTGATCACATCTTCCTGTAGTCCCTTAAATTGACTAAAACCAAAATATTTTTTAAGAGCTGCGTGTAAGTCTATTTCTTCTGAAGTCATTAAAGCTTGTTCAAATTTGCATACATTTGTATTCTAAATATAGTAATTTCTACTCCACAAACAAACGGCTTAATCTTATATCTTTTGAATACCTACGACCAGATTTTAAAAAGCGCTACTAAAACTATCGCTTTGGAGCAGGAAGCTGTAGCTAATCTAGCTACGTTTTTAGATGAACGATTTGCCGATGCAGTTTCACTAATTTATAACGCTAAAGGTCGGGTAATTATTTCTGGCGTGGGTAAAAGCGCTATAATTGCTCAAAAAATTGTTGCAACTCTTAATTCTACTGGAACGCCTTCAATCTTTATGCACGCTGCAGATGCGATTCATGGGGATTTAGGCACTATTCAAGAAGGAGATGTGGTTCTTTGCATTTCTAACAGTGGTAATACAGCCGAAATCAAAGTTCTTATTCCGTTAATTAAAAGTAGAGAAAATAAGGTTATTGCAATGACCTCAAACAAAGAGTCCTTTTTAGCAAAACAAGCAGATGCGGTTATAATGGCGTACGCCGAAAAAGAAGCCTGCCCTCATAACCTCGCCCCTACAACTAGTACGACCGTTCAACTTGTAATGGGAGATGCATTAGCGCTGGCCTTATTAGACTTAAAAGGTTTTACGCCACAAGATTTTGCAAAATATCACCCGGGTGGCGCATTAGGCAAAAAAATGTATTTACGCGTTAGTGATCTTGTAGGCCTACACTATAAGCCTCAAGTTACACCAGACGCTCCTATAAAAAATGTTATTGTAGAAATATCTCAGAAGCGCTTAGGTGTAACAGCAGTAGTTGAAGCTCATAAAATTATAGGTATTATTACAGATGGGGACATACGAAGAATGCTAGAAAAAAACGAAATCTTAACGGGCCTTACCGCAAAAGATATAATGAGTAGTAATCCTAAGCAAATTTCTAATGACGCGATGGCTACCGCTGCGCTTGAGGTTTTAGAAACAAATAGTATCACACAGCTTTTAGCTGTAGATCATAATAATAATTACACCGGTGTAGTTCACCTACACGACTTAATTAAAGAAGGAATTCTCTAATGGCAAAAAAACAGAAAGTATCTCAGGACGAAATGTCCTTTTTAGATCACCTTGAAGAACTTAGATGGCATTTAATACGAGCAACGCTAGCAATTGTAATTGTGGGTGTCGTGGCCTTTATATTTAAAGATTTTATTTTTGATGATATCATTTTTGCTCCTGCACGACCAGATTTTATTAGCTATGATTTTTTATGTAGAATGGCTACTATATTTGGTTCTGATAAAGGTTGCGTTAATGAGATGAATTTTATAATTCAAAACCGTACTATGGGCGGCCAGTTTAATGCTGCTATCTGGACTTCTATAATCGTAGGTGTGGTAGTCGCATTTCCATATGTTATTTATGAATTTTGGAAATTTATTTCTCCGGGGCTTTATGAGAATGAACGTAAAAACTCTCGTGGTTTTATAATAATTTCTTCTCTGCTATTTTTCTTAGGAGTATTATTTGGCTACTACGTGATCGCTCCTTTATCTATTAACTTCTTAGCTAACTTTACGGTAGGAGAGCAAGTTAAAAATGAATTTGATATAGATTCTTACATAGGTCTCGTGCGTGCAAGTGCTTTAGCTGCAGGTCTTATTTTTGAACTACCTATTATCATGTATTTCTTTACTAAAATAGGTCTGGTTACGCCAGAATTTTTAAGAAAGTATAGAAAATATGCACTTATCATTGTCTTGGTTATTTCAGCAGTAATAACACCTCCAGATATTTCAACACAAGTGATTGTATCTATTCCTATTCTCATATTGTATGAGGTTAGTATTTTTATTTCCGCTTTTGTAGTAAGGCAGGAAGCAAGACAACTAAAACGAACCGAACGATCTAAAAACAAAAATTAAACAAATTATCCCTTTATATGTCTGAGAATTCTCAAAATCAAGTAGAATCATTTAACGCATACCGCGCTAAGATGAACGATAAAATTCTGGGTGATAAAAATAAAATTATCAACAGGATTTTTAATTTAGACACAAATGCATTTACTGCCGGCGCTTTAGACGTAAAAACTAAAGAACTATTAGGCCTCGTAGCCTCCACCGTTTTGCGTTGTGATGATTGCGTAAAGTATCATTTAGAAAGTTGCTTTAATGAAGGGGTTACTAAAGAAGAAGTGATGGAGACTTTAAGTATTGGCACTTTAGTAGGTGGTACGATTGTAATTCCACACTTAAGAAGAGCCTATGAATTCTGGGAAGCTCTTGAAGAAAATGCAGTAAAGTAATACGCAGAACTGGTTTTGACCGTTATATGCTTTACCTTAATCGTAAATTGAAGAAATGAAACTACGCGCAGAAAATTTAATGAAATCCTATAAGGGCCGAAAGGTCGTTAAAGGTATAACTGTTGAAGTTCAGCAAGGGGAAATTGTAGGTCTTCTAGGTCCTAACGGAGCCGGAAAAACCACTTCATTTTATATGATTGTAGGCCTAATTAAGCCTAACGGCGGAAGTATATATCTTGACAATAAAGACATTACCAAGTACCCTATGTACAAGCGTGCTCAAAACGGTATTGGCTATCTCGCTCAGGAGGCTTCGGTGTTTAGAAAATTAAGTATTGAAGAAAATATCTTAAGCGTTTTGCAGCTTACTAAGCTTAGCAAAAAGGAGCAGGTTGCAAAAATGGAAGAACTTATAGAAGAGTTTAGTTTAGGTCATATACGTAAAAGCCGTGGTGATTTATTATCTGGTGGGGAACGCCGCCGTACAGAAATTGCGCGTGCCCTGGCAACTAATCCTAATTTTATTTTATTAGATGAACCCTTTGCAGGTGTTGACCCGGTTGCAGTTGAAGACATTCAGCGTATTGTAGCACAGTTAAAGCAAAAAAACATAGGTATACTTATTACAGACCATAACGTTCAGGAAACACTCGCAATAACAGACCACACGTACCTTATGTTTGAAGGTAACATTTTAAAACATGGTGTCCCCGAAGAACTCGCAGCTGATGAGATGGTACGTAAGGTGTATTTAGGTCAGAACTTTGAACTGCGTAAAAAGAAACTGTTTTAGTTTATAAATACCATTTTAGAAATAGGGTTCAGAATTTAATAATTCTGAACTCTTTTTATTTTAGACAATAAAAATTATTTTAAGCTGTACCTTTTTAGTCGTAATAAACGGCCTGTGCTTCTTTTGCCAAAGCTATTAACTTAACTAACTGCTCTTCTAGAATACGATCTGGTGACAACGCGGGAAGCTTATCTATATTAAACCAGTCCACACCTCCTATATCAAAATTAGGATTAAAAGTGCCATCTACAATCCGGCATAAGAAACACAACTTATAAACATAATGGGTTTGCGGTGGGTGCGGATAACATCGTTTATCTAACACCGCTAACAGCCGTACTACTTCAGCACTAAAACCGGTTTCTTCTTGTATTTCTTTCAGGACATTTTCTGATGGAGTTAACCCTATATCTGCCCAGCCACCGGGTAATGTCCACTTATTATCTACAGTTTCTTTGACCAATAATACCTGCCCATTTTCATTTAGAATTAAACCTCTTACATCAGTTTTTGGCGTAGGATAATCTGTTTCCGGGAGGTAAAATTCTTTAAATTGCTGTACCGGCAGATTACTAAGTACACTCATCATTTCTAAAGAAAGCGTGCGCAACTCTTGATAACGCTCAGCATCATAATTTTCTTTATTATAAACAAGACCAGCTTCAGCTAAAGACTTGACTTGTTTTATTGAGTTAAGCAACTGCTCGTTTATTTCGTTCATAGATTCAATAATTCTTGAAATCGCTTTACAAATTGCCCTATATGCATACCATCCATCAAGGCGTGATGACCGTGTATAGAAACCGGCATAGACTGTAAATTCTCAGTATTTGTTGTCATTTTTCCGAAGACAATTTTAGGGCAACTATCAGGAAATGTTAAGCTTTTAGGATGCTCTACCGTAGTAAAATCTAACCACGGTAACGTTGAAAAATGTACCACATTTTCTCCGGAAACTGCTACTTCTAATCCGCTACCTGCGCGTACACGGGCAATTTCAGTTTTTGCATCTCTAGAAAAAATCCCAAAATCTTCATTAAACTTTATATAACTAAATCCGAAAGTTTCGTCAGGGCGGGCTATGGTAGGTGAACCATCTATACGGTCATAGAGATATACCGAATCTTCAACAATGCGGTATTTAAAATTTTCGATCTCATTCACTGCGAGTAGCGCTTTATGCAAGTAATGCAAGAATACAGATTCATTATTAGCTTTTGCCTTGGCATAGATTTGTGTACAATCTACTCGTACCGTAACACCAAAAAAAGGCTGCTCAAATTGCTTAAAAAATGTATAATGCTCCTTACGTTTCCACGTATGAAAGTCAATCTTAGATCTCATCTTTAAGCACTTTTAGAATTTTGTGTCGCTACAGAAAGTAAAACGTAAAAAAGTATAATTATAGGAATTGCTAAAAACGTAAGCCAAAACAATAAAATAACAGCTAAAAGCAAGAACCCGTAGCGCACTTTATTTTCGGCAAGTCCCCAATTTTTAAATTTCAAAGCAAAAAGCGGGATTTCGGCATTCAACATAAAACAACTTAAAGCTGTAAGTGCCAGTAAAAAATAGGTATTTGTAATTAAACTTTCGGCAATTGAATAATCTTGAAATTGTACTATTAGCGGCAAACTCACAATTAAAAGGGCATTTGCCGGTGTGGGTAATCCTATAAATGAGTTCGTTTGACGCGTGTCTATATTAAATTTTGCCAGTCTAAATGCAGAAGCTAGCGTAATTGCAAATCCTAAAAACGGAATAATGGAAACAGAATCCCAGGATAAGCCGGCTTCAACCCAGCGCTCACCGGTGTTCCAGTGTTCTAATTTGTGTAATAATTGAAACATTACCATCCCCGGAACGACACCACTGGTAACCACGTCTGCCAGACTATCTAGCTGAAGTCCTAAATCTCCTTCTACTTTAAAGAGCCTTGCAAAAAACCCGTCAAAAAAATCGAAGAAGATTCCTAAAACCACTGCATAAGCAGCAAAATCTAAGCGACCGGTAGCAGCAAAAAAAGTTCCCAGCATACCACAAAACAAATTGGCCATGGTAAAGGCGTTGGGTATGTAACGTGTGATTTTCATAGTTGATTATTTCTGTAAAAATAGTAAAGTAACACTACTCACAAGATAGGTCTAAAATAAAGTTTAACTTCTCAAGACATTTAGCCAACTTTACGCCGAAAGAAGCCACACTTGAAAAAAGCAGGATTAGTCATATTTTTTTTAATTTTTACAGCGGGAGTTTGGTCTCAGGCTGTGCGTAAATATTCTAACGAATTTTTAAATATTGGCGTAGATGCTGCATCATTAGCAATGGCAAATGCAGTAACTGCAAGCTCATCTGACGTAAACAGTGGTTATTGGAATCCAGCCGGATTAGTGCATTTAGAAGATAATGAACTTGCGCTAATGCATGCCAGCTACTTTGCAAACATCGCACTATATGACTACGCAGCTTTTGCCACACCTATAGATGACCGAAGCGCGCTGGGCGTATCTCTAATACGGTTTGGAGTAGACGATATTTTAAATACAACCCAGTTAATAGACGCTAATGGCAATATAGATTACAACCGTATACGTCTATTTTCTACGGCAGATTATGCATTTACACTTTCCTACGCCAGAGAACTACCCGTACAAGGATTAAATTTAGGAGCGAATGCCAAGGTTATACGCCGAATAATAGGAGATTTTGCGTCTAGTTGGGGTTTTGGTTTTGACTTGGGGTTACAATACGCTAGCGGAAATTGGGATTTTGGATTAATGGCCAGAGATATCACGACTTCAGTAAACACCTGGGCAATAGATGAAGAGCAATTTGCTACAATAAGCAACGCTGTAGAAGGTCAAAATCAGGATTTACCGGAAACTCTAGAAATTACAATCCCAAAACTACAATTAGGAATCGCCAGAAACTGGGAAATTCATTATGACTATACCATAAAAGCTGAAGTAGACTTGATGATGCGCTTCACACAAACTAACGATATATTATCAAGTTCATCGGTGAGTGCAACACCGGCTGCAGGCCTCGAATTTGGTTATACGGGCATCGTTTTTTTACGTGCGGGAGTTGGTAATTTTCAAGAACTAACCCAACTTGACGGAAGCAATCGCATAGGTTTTCAGCCAAATATTGGAGTAGGTTTTCAATATCGGGGAATTCATATAGACTACGCACTTACCGATATAGGCGATCAAAGCGCTGCGGTGTATTCTAATATCTTTTCTCTAAAACTAGATTGGGAGTTATTCCGCTAGGCTAATTTGCCAACAGCTACTAAAAATACAATTGGTATTATTAATATTCAAAAGCACATCAACTTTTATAACGTTGGGACGGCGGAACGAACCGCAGGTGTTAAAATTATGCCAGGTAATTTATAAATGTTAAGCCTTAATCGCTCGTAGCATTTCGCGTTTTCCGGGAGGTCCGGGAAGCCTATCTACTTTAAAACCTACCGCAAGCATCGCTCTTCGCACACTACCTTTTGCAGCATAGGTAACTAAAATACCCCCGGGTTTTAAAGCCTCATACATTTTCTGAAAAATAGGCTCTTCCCAAAGTTGGGGCTGAACACGAGCTCCAAAAGCATCAAAATAAATCAAATCGTGTTTATTCTGATCTGTTATCGTTTCAAAAGTTTGCTGTCTTTTCTTAAGTTGAAAAATAGGCGTAATCGCAGTAAAGTCTCCCCAGGCCGAAGTATGCATAGTTTCAAAAACTGTTGCGTATGATTGTGCAGCTATAGCTTCCAGATAATTGAGTTGAGCCATCTCTTCAGAAGATACTGGGAATGCTTCAACACCTTCATACTTTAAAGAAATACTTGAATCTTCTGCGTGAATAAGAGTAAGTAAAGCGTTGAGCCCTGTCCCAAAACCAATTTCTAGTATATTTAATTGATTGAGCTCTGGTGTTTCCGCGACAGCGTAATCAAAACCCATTTTTAAAAACACGTGTTTCGCTTCCTGAACAGCCCCGTGCATAGAATGATACTGCTCATTCCACTCGGTTAATTGTATTGTAGTAGAACCGTCTCCTGTCTTGACTATTTTCCGCTCCAAATTACTGAGCGATTTTAACGCCACTAGCTCTAAAGCTAAAAGAACGTTTAGGTGTTTTTATAGCAGCAATCTCCTCTTGTGATTTACCAGCATCTGCAGCATAATGCTGTTGCTCTTCTACAGGAGTCTCACTCACGTAAGCTACACCGTGTACCATTACATTTTTATCTTTAATGTCTTTAGGTACAAAAAAAGCATAATCTTTAAATTTAATCATTACAGGATCTGCGGCACCCACATCTACCTGCATCCAGCAACCTTTCTCCTGGCAAACTTCTTCAACATTTCCTTCAAAAGAAACATTTATAGTATCTCCCGGCTTCAAATTATTATAAATATCACCTAACTCAAAAGAAGTGAGCATTGCCTGATTTTTAAAATCTTCCCCATAAAGTTTCATTTTAGTCAATTCTACCTCATTTGACTGGGTTTCTACAACCGTTTTTGTTGATGCTTCTTCTTTACAGGCAACTAATGCCATAACTATAAGAGCAGAAGTAAAAATTTTTTTCATAACTAAAGGTTTAATAAATGCAATGCAGCCTGTAAATTTAATCAATTCTTGAGCTTGAAGAATTGAGAAAATGATAAATTTGTGGCTATAAATTTGAATATGATGACAGATACATTAAAAGTAACCAAGATCGCTGATTCTAAAATAAGTTCTGTAGACTTTAACAATCTCGCTTTTGGTACGGTCTTTACAGATCATATGTTTGTTTGCGAATATAAAAACGGAGCTTGGTTAACACCAGAGATTAAACCCTACGGTCCTATATCTATGGATCCTTCGGCTAAGGTTTTTCATTACGGCCAGGCGGTTTTTGAAGGTATGAAAGCCTACAAAGATGATAATGGGAAAATTTTTATGTTTCGTCCAGAAGAAAACTTCAATCGTATAAATAAATCTTCAGAACGTCTGGCAATGCCGGCTTTTGATAAAGATTACTTTTTTGATGGGTTAAATACCTTATTAAATCTAGAAAGCGATTGGATTAAACCGGGTAAAGACAACTCTCTTTATTTACGTCCTTTTGTAATCGCTACAGAGAACGGTGTTTCTGCCTCTCCTTCAACCGAATATAAATTTATTATTATTTGTGCTCCGGCACAGGCTTATTACAGTGGTGAAGTAAAAGTATTATTTGCAGATCACTACAGCCGTTCTGCAGATGGTGGTGTAGGTTTTGCTAAAGCTGCCGGTAACTATGCCGCGCAATTTTACCCTACCGAACTTGCTAAGCAAAAAGGCTATCAGCAGGTCGTATGGACCGATGCAAACACGCACGAATATCTAGAGGAAGCAGGTACAATGAATGTTTTCTTTAGAGTAGGTGACACTTTACTTACAGCGCCTACTAGTGACCGTATTCTTGACGGTATTACACGTAAAAGTTTAATAGAACTGGCAAAAAGCGAAGGTATTAATGTTGAGGTACGTCCTGTAAAAGTTTCAGAAATTGTTGAAGCTGCAGAGAATGGCACTTTAAAAGAAATGTTTGGCGCAGGTACTGCAGCAGTTATTTCGCCAATTGCCGGCTTTACACATAAAGATAAAGAGTTTGATTTACCTATTTTGGAAGAGCCCTATGGTGCTAGATTAAAACAACATTTAACTGCCTTACAGGCAAACCGCGCAGAAGATCCTTTTGGATGGCGTTATGAAGTACCCACGATAGCGGTATAACCGTTTTTACTGCGGAAAAATTATAGAAGCCCGAAACACAGCAATGTGTTTCGGGTTTTGAGTTTCTATCAGTTAAGCGTATTTTTGCATTTCAATTTTAAACCGAAGAGATGCAAGACGGAATATATGCCAAATTTCACACGCCAAAAGGCGAAATTCTGGTAAAATTAGAACACGAGAAAACCCCGGGAACAGTTGGAAACTTTGTAGCCCTTGCCGAAGGTGATCTTGAAAATAAAGTAAAAAATCAAGGAACTCCGTATTACGACGGACTTAAATTTCACCGTGTGATTCCAGATTTCATGATTCAGGGAGGTTGCCCTCAGGGATCAGGAACCGGAGATCCCGGTTACAAATTTGATGATGAGTTTGATGCTACATTAAAGCACGATGCACCAGGTAAATTATCTATGGCAAATTCTGGTCCCGGTACAAACGGAAGTCAGTTTTTTATCACACATACCGCAACTCCGTGGTTAGATGGTAAGCATACTGTTTTTGGAAGCGTAGTTGAAGGACAAGATGTTGTAGATGCTATCGCTCAAGGTGACAAAATGGAAAAAGTAGAAATTATACGTCAGGGTGCAGAAGCTGAAGACTTTAATGCTGTTGAAGCTTTTAGAACTTTTGAAGGAGCTCGTGAAAAACGTATTGCAGCAGAACGTGCAGCAAAAGCAGAAGCTCTAGATAAAATAAGCGTAGGTTTTAAAGAGACTAAAAGCGGTTTACGTTACCAGATAATTCAGGAAGGTAATGGTAAAAAAGCTGAATCTGGTAAAATGGTTTCTGTACATTATAAAGGTCAATTAGCAGACGGTACTGTATTTGACTCTTCTTACAAAAGAAATCAACCCTTAGACTTTCAAGTAGGTGTGGGTCAGGTGATCGCTGGTTGGGATGAAGGTATTGGCCTTTTAAAAGTAGGTGATAAAGCACGTTTTGTTATACCATCAGACTTAGGTTATGGTAGCAGAGGTGCAGGTGGCGTTATTCCTCCTGATGCTATTTTAATATTTGATGTAGAATTGATGGATGTAAAGTAATATCTGTTATTTAAATTTATAGTTTAAAGTCCTGCTAGATGCAGGACTTTTTTTATACCGTTTGGTTAAGGCCTCTTAATTGCTTATCTTAAAAAAGAACAACAAAAACTAACAAAATGGGTAAAGGAGATAAAAAAACAAAGCGAGGCAAAATAAACAGAGGTTCTTATGGCAATTTAAGACCACGCGGAGGTACTAAAAAAACGGCTACAACTGCAGATGTACCTACAAAACAAACAGCTGTAAAAACAAAAGAGGCTGATAAAACAGCCTCAAAGAAAAAAAGTTTAGCAGATAAAAAACCCTAATGTTATCTAACGAAAACCAGTTCGTTTTTATCTAAATCTGAATACTGCTCACTGAAGCCGTAATCATCATAATTAAAGCCTTTGAGGTCTTCTATGGTTTGTACATCCTTATCTATAATGTATCGCACCATAGAACCCCGGGCTTTTTTAGCAAAAAAGGATATAATCTTGAGTTTTCCATTTTTATAATCCTTAAAGATTGGGGTTACAACCGGTACTTTTAATTTTTCCGTCTTTACAGATTTAAAATATTCCTGACTTGCAAGGTTTAAAAATAATTCATCCTCTTTAAGCTCGCTGTTTAAAGCATCTGTAATCTTTTCATCCCAAAATTCATAAAGATTTTCAGCACGCCCTGAATGCAATTTAGTTCCCATCTCAAGCCGGTACGCCTGCATAAGATCAAAAGGTTTTAAAACGCCATACAAACCACTTAGAATGCGCAGAGTATCCTCTAGCTTGTCTAATTTTTCGGTAGGTATTGTGTAAGCATCCAGACCGGTATACACATCCCCATCGAAAGTATAAACCGCCGGTCTTGCATTTTGTTTTGTAAAAGGAATGGTAAATTCTTTGTAGCGCTGATAATTGAGATCTGCAAGTTTATCGCTAATACTCATAAGCTCAGAAATCTCAGCTTTTGTTTTACGCTCTAATTTTTTATTAAGTGTATTTGCCTCTTCTAAAAACTGAGGCTGTGTTGCACGTGTAGTAGGCAATTTTGATTCAAAGTTTAGTGACTTTGCCGGCGAAACTACTGCTTTCATAATTTTTTAATTTTACCAAAAATACGCATTCGCAAAAAGGTATCCGGGAGGCTTTAATAGGTTTTTAGAATAGTAGAATAGAAGATATTATACAACTCCATAAGAACTGAATTCCAACCTTAATAGACTAAAAAACAAATCACTAATTCTTAATGGCAACCTGCTTTCGCTCATCACTTTCAATCAAACCATCTCTAAGTCTAATCACACGATGCGCATGCTCTGCAATGTCTTCTTCGTGAGTTACTAAAATAACCGTATTTCCTGAAGCGTGTATATCATCAAAGAGTCCCATAATTTCTACCGAAGTTTTAGAATCTAGATTCCCAGTAGGTTCATCTGCAAGAATTATAGAAGGCTTATTTACTAAAGCCCTGCCTACCGCAACACGTTGACGCTGCCCACCAGAAAGTTGATTGGGCTTATGGTCCATACGGTCTGCGAGACCCACATCATTAAGAACTTCTTCTGCGCGAAGACGCCGTTCAGTTTTTGAATATCCTGCATAAACCATGGGTAATGCCACATTATCAAGTGCTGTTGTACGTGGTAATAAATTAAACGTCTGAAAAACAAAACCAATCTCCTTATTACGCACCTCGGCAAGTTCGTCATCACTCATAGAACTAACATCTCGATTGTTAAGAATATAAGTACCTGAAGTAGGCGTATCTAAACACCCTAACAAATTCATAAGTGTAGACTTACCAGAACCTGAAGGCCCCATAATTGCCACATATTCGCCTTTATTAATCTGCAGATCAATTCCTTTTAAAACATGAACAATTTCATTTCCTAATGGAAAATCACGAGTAATATTCTTAATGTCAATAAGACTAGCCATAAAAATTTTCTTTTAAACTATAAGTGGTAAAGGAAAGTTACTTGATTTTAATTTATAAGTAGTCAAAAACACATTTGAGTTACATTAATTGTAAAAAAATAGTTTAATTGCAAGTTAATTATGTCCCAAAAAGAAATTACCATATGCCTCAAACTCTATCTATTGTTATACCTGCCTACAATGAAGAGGAAACAATTACAGCTATTTTATCAAAATTAGTAGATCTTGATTTGGGATTAAATATTCAAAAAGAGATTTTAATAATTGATGATTGCTCAACTGATAGTACTATAGACCAAATAAAAATCTTTATTACTCAAAACCTGACAGCAAGTATAAAACTTTTTAAACAGGCTACAAATAAAGGGAAAGGAGCTGCTCTACATCGTGGAATACAAGAATCTACTGGAGACTATATAGTAATACAAGATGCTGATTTAGAGTATGATCCTAGAGAATATATTTTACTTTTAAAACCCATTCTTGCTGGAAATGCAGATGTAGTATACGGTAGTAGATTTATGGGTGGAAATCCACACAGAATTCTATTTTTTTGGCATACAATAGGTAACAAATTCCTAACCTTTCTAAGTAATATGTTTACCAATCTAAACTTAACTGATATGGAAACATGTTATAAGATGTTTAGAACAGAAATTTTAAAAAGCCTTGATCTCAAAGAAAAACGATTTGGTTTTGAGCCTGAAGTAACAGCTAAAATTTCACGAGTTCCAAAAATCAGAATTTATGAAGTAGGAATTTCGTATTACGGAAGAACTTATGAAGAAGGAAAAAAAATAAACTGGAAAGACGGCTTCCGCGCAATGTGGTGTATTTTGAAATATAATTTGATTAGCAAATAATGTGGATTCGATCTAACAATAAAATACTTATCATTTTTCTCTCACTATTAACTACGCTTGTTCTAATTTACAACTTTAAAATCGCATTCGAAGAACGTTATAATGGAGGTGGTGATGATTTAGATTATGTATATCTTGCCACTGGTCTTGCAAAAACTGGTGTTTATGGCTATATGGATCGTACGCATCCAGAAGTGATTCAAGATTATAAAGATGATATCGTAGACGCTCAGGTCTATAAAAATAAAAATTACGCATCCTGGAGGGCACCTTTATGGCCTTATACAATGGCTGCTATTCTCTATATTTTTGGATATAAACTAACTTATGTAATTGTATTTAAGCTACTCATACACGTAATTGAAGTATATTTTTTCCACAAGTGCCTAAAATTTTTAAATATAAAAGGTCTCCTTTTAATTTTAGGAACGTTTATTTTTAGCATATCTCCGGTTTATCAGATTTACAGTCGAGTATTTTATGCAGAACCTTTAACATCCTTCTTTTTAGGAATGTTTGTTTTTTCAGTTATTTATTGGTTTAAGAAAGGTAAAAATGGTTTTCTCATACCTCTTACTTCAGCATTATTAGTATTAACACACCCGTACTTTATTTTTCTACCATTTTCTATTTTCGGAGTTTTATTTCTACAAAAACAAACTGAATCTAAAATTTTTATGATTTTTTCGGTATTGGCTATCTTATTAATATCAGCTTGGCCACTAAGAAATGCCATCATACTAGAAACAAACTCTTATGTCATCACTACATCCTCGGGACCTGTAATGGCAAAAGGATGGAATAAAGATGTAGTACAAGAACACACAAATACAAAGGGTGATCTCGCAAATGAAGGAATTGTTTTTGAAAATTATATATCAGACAAAATATTCTATGGAGGAGCTGCCCAGTCTCAAAAATATCAAGATGCAGTTTTTCAGTTTATAGAAAAAAATCCTAATCAAATTTTACCTATTATTTTCACTAAGCTAAAAAGCGCCTTTAATCCTTTGCAAGAAACTTATAAACCAGGATATCTTGAGACAGGTCGTGAATTATTCCACGCTATTTCCTTAATCTGTTTGATCTTAATACTATTTGAAAAGAAATCTATAATTAAATCCCTTGGAGTAGGGTTAATATTATCTACCGTGGCAATTACCATCCTAACCTATTCTGGATTTAGATTTAGAGCTCCTCAATTTTTCTTAGAGTTGCTAGTTATATTTTATATTGTCAAGACATACTTACAACGGTATGTTATCACACCCTAATCCTAAAATTTTCTTTTACCTGCTCTTTTCTAAAGAATACAAACCCCAACCAGAAACAGTCTACTGTTACCACAACTTTCGGATGATTTTTAATGTACTGCCAGGCTTCAGTCAATTCTGATGACCAGTAAATATCATCAAAAATCCAGACGGAATCATTATGTGCTGATGGCAATAACTTTTCAAAATATTCTAAAGTTGCCTTTTTACTATGGTTTCCGTCAAAATAAATGAGGTCGTATTTTTTATCAGTTTGCTTTTCAAGAGTTTCTTTAAAATTTCCAACTACGACTTTAACATTATCAATTTGTGCCTCATTTAAATGATTTTGAGCTACACCCGCAGTTTGAGGACAACCTTCTAAAGAAATCACATTAGCCCCTCCTAAAGCCATTCCAGCCGTTGCTAAGCCTACAGATGTACCCAACTCTAAAATGCCCTCTGATTTGAAATAAGAAACTACCCTGAAAAGTAGTTTCATTCTATTTAAAGTTGCACCTGCGTGTTTCGCAATATCTCTAACTGCTCGCTTATTGGTTTTAAAAATGCGTGAACCGGCTCCAAAATCTAAGACTTCGATCTCTTCTTCGGTTTTGAAAAGTTGTTTTTGATAATCTTTAATTCTATCATATTGAGGGTGCTTTTTTGTGTCGTAAAGACATTGTGTTACAAATTGATATACAAAAGGAGAATGTACCCCATGCTGATTTGTAGCTTTCAAAAGAAAGTTTAAATAGGCCTTTATAGTGTACCACATAATATGTCGCTAATCTTTTTACAAGTCACAATACTTACTACGCAAAGAATCCTAAGTTATTCTTCCATTTTCGCACTCAATTCAAACCATCTTTCGGTAAGTGCATCTATTTTATCCTGAACCTGTTGAAGTGCAATTGATCGCTTATTAATTTCATCACCAGACAAATCGGGGTTCAGAAATTCTGCTTCTTTACTTGCTTTTTCCTTTTCAAATTTTGCAATATCACGTTCGATGCGATTGTACTCTTTCTGATCATTGTAAGACAATGAAGTACTGGCTGTTTTCCAATTATCTTTAGTTGTAGCCTTTTCTTCTTTTGGCTTAGCAACTACCTCCTGCTCTACTGCCGGCCCCGAGTCGTAGGCTCTAAAATCTGAATAGTTACCGGGAAAATCTTCAACTTCACCTTGCCCACGGAAAACAAAAAGATGGTCTACAATCTTATCCATAAAGTACCTATCGTGAGAAACTACCAGCAAACATCCAGGAAAATCTAAAAGAAAACTCTCTAACACGTTTAAGGTAACTATATCCAAATCATTTGTAGGTTCATCTAATATTAAGAAGTTAGGGTTTTGTATTAAAACAGTACACAGATACAAACGTTTACGCTCTCCCCCACTCAGTTTTTCAACAAAATCATATTGCTTTTTACGGTCAAAAAGAAAACGTTCTAACAGCTGACCTGCCGAAATTTGTCTTCCTTTTTTAAGCGGAATATAATCTCCAAACTCTTTAATTACATCAATAACCTTTTGACCGGGCTTAATAACAATACCTTTTTGAGTGTAATAGCCAAATTGTATGGTCTCTCCCACTACCAGTTTGCCGCTATCTGGAGGAATACTCCCTGTTAATACATTAAGAAAAGTAGATTTACCGGTACCATTTTTACCTATAATCCCAATACGCTCTCCACGCTGAAAATTATAATCAAAACCATCAAGAATTACACGCTCTTTAAAGGATTTAGAAACTTTGTGAAACTCTACAATTTTGCTTCCTAAACGCTCCATATTGAGCTCTAACTGAACCTCGTGATCATTACGCCTTTTTGAAGCTTTATCTTTTATTTCAGCAAAATCATCTATTCTTGATTTAGACTTGGTAGTACGCGCTTTAGGCTGGCGACGCATCCATTCTAATTCTTTTTTGAAGAGTTGTTTTGCTTTACCGGTTTCGGTTTCTTCTGTTGCTATGCGAGCTTCACGTTTCTCTAGATAATAGGCATAATTACCTTTATAACTATAAAGCTTACCCTCGTCTAGTTCAATAATTTCGTTACACACACGTTCTAAAAAGTAGCGGTCGTGAGTAACCATAAATAAGGTGAAGTTCTCTTTTGCAAAAAACTGCTCAAGCCACTCTATCATCTCTAAATCTAGGTGGTTAGTTGGCTCATCAAGAATGAGTAAATCTGGTTTACTCAATAGCATATTGGCAAGTGCCAAGCGCTTCTTTTGACCTCCACTTAACTTTTCAACCTTACGATCTAAATCGTCTAACTTAAGCTGAAATAAAATTTGCTTGTACTGCGTTTCAAAATCCCAGGCTTGATGCACTTCCATTTGATCAAATGCCTTTTGATACGCATCACCATCATCCATATTCTGAAGCGCATGCTCGTAATCTGAAATTACTTTTAAAATCTCATTATCACTATCAAAGATGGTTTCTTCAACAGTTAATGCAGGGTCAAGGTTAGGCTCCTGCGGAAGAAAAGCTACTTTAATACCTTTACGAAAAATCACCTGACCACTGTCTGGATTTTCAGCCCCTGCTAAAATATCTAACATAGAAGTCTTACCGGTACCATTTTTAGCCACCAGACCTATCTTCTGCCCCTCATTGATACCAAATGATAAATCATTAAACAATACTTTTTCTCCAAAAGCTTTAGCGATAGATTCTACCGAAACATAATTAATTGCACTCATAGGCTGCGAATTTAGCCTTTAAAAACGGAGAATAAAACTCATTTGAATCGATTACTTGTTGAGTATTTCTTTAATGTTAGGTTTAAAATAGTTTGGTCCTTTGAGCACTTTTCCATCTTCTCTATAAATAGGCTTTCCATTAGCGCCTAACTTACTCATATTACTACGCTGTATTTCATTAAAAACTTCTTCTATTTTATACTGCATACCGTGCTCGAGTATGGTGCCACATAGTATATAAAGCATATCACCTAAAGCATCTGCGACTTCAATTAAATCATTTGCCTGCGCGGCTTTGAGATACTCTTCATTTTCTTCCTTCATTAGGTTAAATCTAAGCATGTTTTTTTGTTCACCTAAATCTGCTTTAGGCTCATCATTAATTCCTAAACCAAATGCGCTATGAAATTCGTGTACTGCAGCTAATCTTTTTTTCATCTCTATTTCTGTTATAAAGGCTTAATTTTGATTCACTAATACAACATACTCGATGAGTAAGCTAAGTTTAGTGCTTAAAAACAAAATTAAACTTAGTAAATTGTTTAAAATAATTTAAAATGTTCAGTACCGGTCAATTAATTTTTGCAGCACTATTTTTTGTAGCATTTATCGCATTTGTGTTTATGAGCTATCGCAAAGATAACAAGCTGCATAAAAAAGAATACAAGGGCAGTTATTGGATTTTAATTGGTTTTGTAGGTTTTGTACTTATCCTATTTGCTATAAAATATTATTTAAAGGAATAAGAACCAGTGTAGTAATCTCCTAATAATTAAATATCAAATCATATTTAATTGTTAAATTTGAATTCAAACCCGCTAAATGAAAATTTTAAAATATTTATTCTTTCTCCTGCTAATCCTATTTATAGCAGGAGCTATTTTTTTTGCAACTAAAGACGGCAACTACGAGATTGAAGAGACTCAAATAATTAAAGCTCCTATAGATCTGGTCTTTAATAAAGTTAATGATTATAAATCCTGGGAAAACTGGGGACCCTGGAAAAAAGAAGATCCTACAATGGTCTTTAACTATCCCGAAAAAACAAGCGGTGAAGGTGCTAGTTACAGTTGGAATGGCGAAGAAGTTGACGGTTCTATGCGAACTACTTCAGTTATAGAAAATCAACGATTAGAGCAGGACATAACATTTATAACACCTGCGGGTGAACGTAATGCTCATGTCTATTGGCAGTTTGAGCAAGTAGACGGTGGCACTAAAGTTACCTGGGGCATTAGAGGAGAACATACTTTAATGGATAAAGCGTACTTCACCTTAATGAGTTACGATTTTGACGCAGATATGCGTACGATGTATAAATCTGGCTTAACTTCTTTAGACGAAAGTGTTTTAGAAGATATGCAGGTTTATACTATTAAAACAGATGGAATCACACAATACAGCGGCGGGTTCTACATGTATGTAACCACATCTACTACCATTGATGCAGCCCGTGGAAAAATAAAAGAAATGATTCCGCAGGTACACAGATATATGGAAGGAAATAACATCACTATTTCAGGAAAACCATTAACCATCTATAATTCAAAAGATATAAACAATAATAGCGCTATTATTTCTAGTGGAATACCTACAACTTCACAGATAATAGTTGCAGAAGACAGCACCATTCTTTGTGGTTTTATGCCTTCATATAGTGTTATTAAAACCACTTTAAAAGGAGATTATAAAAATCTAAAAGAAGCCTGGAATGCTACTGAAGCATATTTAGTAAAAAACAACTTCACACCTGCCCAAAACAGTTATCCCTTTGAAATTTATGTAGTAGGACCTGAAGACAACCCCAACCCGGCAGCCTGGATTACTGAACTTTACATACCAGTAACTATAGAAGATACGCTTCCGGAAAGTTAATAAATAATCAATCCTGATATTTAAAGGTGGTGCTGGAAAGCACGCAACAAAATCTACGGGAAAATGGAAAAATAACCGGAAGTTTTGCCACTAATATATTAAGGTTGTCGACAGTTTTTATACGAATCTGACTTTCAAAACTTCTTTAATCTTTAAAACTGAAATTTTTTCAGCTCTTTTTAGTATTTATTAAAGCAATTGAATTAGTTTTATTCTTGAAATTAAAACTACTTTCAAAAGTATTTTAAATAGAATATTCCACAAATGGAATAATGATTATGAAAAATTACAACACACATTATTCACGCACAATTGAGGTCTTATTGACCCTGCCTGATATTTTGTGTTAACTATACAAGTTATTCTATTATAAACACGAAAGTCTGGCCTCTAAAACGCCAGACTTTTTTTATGCTTATTTTTTATGTTTAGTCTGTTTTCTTCATACCTCAACACCTTTAAAGGACTTTCAAAAGAAGTATGGTGGCTTGCACTCATTACCCTGGTTAATCGTGCAGGTGCAATGGTGATTCCTTTTTTATCGCTTTACCTTAAAGATGACTTGCAGTTTAGCTTATCTGATGTAGGCTGGGTGATGACCTGTTTTGGATTTGGTTCACTTGCAGGGTCGTGGTTAGGAGGTCTCCTTTCTGACAAAATAGGGTTTTATAAAACTATATTGTTAAGTCTTGTAGGTACAGGACTGGGTTTCTTCTGTCTTCAGTTTATAACCGGGTTTTGGGCAATATGCTTTGGCTTTTTTATCTTAATTGCAATTGCAGACCTATCAAGACCCGCATTTTTTGTAGCACTAAGTGCTTATAGTAAACCCGAAAATAAAACTCGCTCGTTAACTCTAATTCGCCTTGCCATAAATCTGGGCTTTTCTGCAGGCCCTGCCATTGGCGGACTCATAATTGCAGGAATAGGCTATTACGGATTATTCTGGGTAGATGGTGTAACCTGCATTCTTGCAGGCTTTATACTTATAAAAACATTAAATCCTAAAAAAGCTAAAGTTACCGATGAGGAAAAATTAATAGAAAATCCGCTTTCTCCATATAAAGATAGGCTGTACCTCATTTTTTTGATAGCTCTTGCACTATTTGGGGTCGTATTTGTACAATATTTTTCAACGGTTCCTCTATTTTATAAAGAGATAAAAGGGCTTTCTGAATCTCAAATAGGCTTACTACTTGGGTTAAATGGTCTTGTTATTTTTCTGTTTGAAATGCCTTTAATTGCATTTGCAGAACGCAGAGGCTGGTCTCAAATATCTAGCGTGATAGGTGGTTTGCTGCTTACCGGTATTAGTTTTGGTTTTTTCTTTGTTAATGGTTATAACAGCACTTTAATATTAGGAATGATCGTTGCCACTTTAGGGGAAATGATTGCATTTCCGTTTGGCAATGCTTTGGCATTACGCAGGGCTAAATTAGGTAGACAAGGAGCGTATATGGGATTGTACAGTATGTCATTTTCATTATCTCATATATTTGGCCACAATACAGGTATGCAGCTGGTAAACAAATTTGGTTATGACAGCACGTGGTTATTTATGGGAGGTGTTACATTACTTGCATTAGTACTTCTACTATATGTAAAAAACATACTTGCGAAAGAAAAAAATCAAACTCTTGACTTATCTAAAATTTAGCTTTCCCTAAATAAGATTTAATTAGTTGATTATAAACGGGCTTTATTTTTAATGTTGTCGTTTGCGGAATTTCGTAAAGCGCATCGTAATCTGCAAACCCCTGCTTTAATAATTCTTCTAAATAAAAATAGGCAGTGTTATCGTCATTATCTTGTGCAGATAAACTTATAATATTAAGATAAGCCTGATAATCTTTACTATCAAGCATGGTCATTAATACGTTTCCAAAAATACGTTGCGCTAAAAGAGACACTTTATTTAATGTCAGAAAATCTTCAACAGTGTAATCTATATAGCCTAACATGCGTTTTGCTACTTTTTGTTCATTAGGTTTATCCGAGTCATTTGATGCATTTTTAAATTCATTAATTCGACTATCCCAATAGCCAAGATTCTCAAAATTCGCTGCAACAATATCAGATTCTAAAAAATATTCAATGTCATCTAACAGTAACAACTCCTCTAAATTACCAGATCTGTCTAATCGCTTAGCAGTTTTATAAGATTCTGTATTTCTAAGACTTTTATAAAAATTCTTAATTGCATCAAGATCTACCTTTCTGCGATAATCTCTTTTTAAGTCCAAACTAAGATCATAAGCAGTCAAATATTCTTTATTCAATACCAGACTTTTTAGTCCGTTTAGATCATTTTGGTACCGCTTTTCCCATAGTGTATCAGAAATCTTTAGATTAATATTATCTGCTTGAATATGATTTAATCTATTCAATAAAACCCCTATAAAACTTGCTCCTGGCCATTCTCCAGAATTTGAATACGTATACAACTCATTTGAAGAATTAAAACTTTTCATCATTCTAAAATAATCTGCCATTTGGTAATAGTTAGGTGAAGACTTCCCCACTACTCCTATAACATTATTTTTTCGCGCCTGCGCAATATATTGATCTGCAAAATATACATCATCTACTAAAAGAATACCTGCTGTATTTTTAAGCAAATACGATAAGGCACTTGTTGCTTTTGCCCCAGCTCCTAATCCGGCAATATAAATCTGTGAAGGTTCTAGCGCAACTTTTGCAAAGACATCGCGCATTATGGTTATGGCATTATTTGCATTGTAATCAAGACTATCTAAATTATTACTCATCTTAAAATTATTTGAGACCACTACATAGTCTTCTCCTGCAATAGCAGAGACAAATAACCGGGAAGCACGCATACCATCACCATTAGGATCAAAAATGAATAAGCCTTTAACAGGCTTAGTCGCTATAAAATTTTGCGGTATATAAATAGAATAATTTAAAGAAGTGCTATCTGTTGTAACTTCAATCTCACTTACCATACCTTTTGTTAAGGTCTGGTTTTGAGCAAATGAAAGAGAAGAAAATAAAATAGATACTATAACTAACGATAAAAATTTACGCATAGGTTTTTTCTAAAATAACTACAATTATTATGCTACAAATTAAGAATAAAAAAAACTGCCTTGTATGGGCAGTTTTTATATTTAGGAATGAAAGTATCGTTAATTCTATGATTTTACCCGTTGGGCAATTTGATCCTGATTATTTTTAAATAGAAATTTAGCAAAAAGCGAAACAACAAATAAATCTGCAGATATTAAGAATAATACGCGTGCTGCCTCGGTAGCCCATAGATTAAAACCCCCAAAACCGTAAATCCCTGTTATAAGTGCTATAATCAAAAAAGGAAGTGTAAATCGTTTCATATGAGTGTTTTTAAGTTTAATTACCAGTGTAAAAGTATTTCGATTCTTTATTTATTATTCACAATAAATTACTAATTGCTATAATTTTAACTACTTATCTAAACACAATCTTAACACGCAATAAAAAGCAATTCAAAAAGCGCTACAAAATCAGAGATAAGTTCATAATTCACCTACAGTTTGTATCTTTACAACAGCAAAAAAAATGGCATGATTACTGAAACGATTGCAGCACCTGTAAGAACTCCTAAACCGAAGTGGCTACGGGTAAAATTACCTACAGGTAAAAAATATACAGAACTTAGAAGTCTTGTAGATAAATACGATTTACATACAATTTGCACTTCGGGCAGTTGTCCTAATATGGGAGAATGCTGGAGTGAAGGGACGGCTACATTTATGATTTTAGGCAATGTATGTACGCGTTCTTGTGGATTTTGCGGAGTTAAAACCGGAAGACCAGATACTTTAGACTGGGAAGAACCAGAAAAAGTTGCACGTTCTATTAAGCTAATGAATATTAAGCATGCGGTTATTACTTCTGTTGATCGTGATGACTTAAAAGATATGGGTTCTATTATGTGGGCAGAAACGGTAAAAGCAATTCGTCGTATGAACCCAAATACTACTTTAGAAACTCTAATACCAGATTTTCAGGGAAATGAGCGAAATATAGACCGTATTATTGAAGTTTCTCCAGAAGTGGTATCTCACAATATGGAAACTGTAAAACGTCTTACTCGTGAAGTGCGTATACAGGCGCAATATGAGCGTAGCCTGGGAGTTTTAAAATATTTGAAAGATAACGGTATTAGACGCACCAAGTCTGGCATTATGCTTGGTTTAGGTGAAACCGAAGAGGAAGTTTTACAGGTTATGCGTGATCTTAGAAGCGCAAATGTGGATATTGTAACAATAGGTCAATACCTTCAACCCTCTAAAAAACACTTACCTGTTAAGCAATTTATTACTCCAGATCAATTTAAAAAATATGAAGTGCTGGGTCTAGAAATGGGCTTTAGACACGTAGAAAGCGGGGCTCTAGTGCGCTCTTCATATAAAGCTCAAAAACACCTTCTTTAGTCCCCATACGTAATGTCTAAAATTAAAATTGGAATTAATGGATTTGGCCGCATTGGCCGAAGACTGTTTCGTTTGTTATACGATCACCCGTTGATAGAGGTTATTGCAATAAATGACCGTGCAGATGGCGCCACACTTGCGCATTTATTAAAATATGATAGTATCCACGGAATTTTTAAAAAAGACATTTCATTTTCTAGTGGAAAATTAAGGGTTGATAATAAAGAAATTAGTCTTTATCAATTTAGTGAGCCTAAAAATATCCCCTGGTTATCGCATAATCTTGACCTTGTAGTTGAGAGTACGGGCAAGTTTAAAACTTACGATTTACTTGAAGGTCATCTAAAAGCGGGTGCACCTAAAGTTATTCTAAGCGTCCCGGCAGCAGATGACCGTATTAAAACTATTGTTTTAGGTGTAAATGACAACCTAATTACGGGAGACGAATTAATTATTTCTAATGCGAGTTGCACCACTAACAATGCTGCTCCTATGATTAAAGTAGTAAACGATCTATGTGGTGTTAAACAAGCATATATTACCACAGTACATTCCTATACAACAGATCAAAGTTTACACGATCAACCTCACCCAGATTTAAGAAGAGCTCGTGCTGCAGGACTATCTATCGTACCCACAACAACGGGAGCTGCAAAAGCGCTTACTAAGATTTTTCCAGAACTTTCTAATGTAATTGGAGGATGTGGTATACGAGTACCGGTTCCTAACGGTTCATTAACAGATGTCACTTTAAATGTCGCTCGAGATACAACTATCGAAGAAATAAATGAAGCATTTAAAAAAGCTTCAGAAACGTATTTGAAAGGCATTTTAGAATATACAACGGTGCCTTTAGTCTCTATAGATATTGTAGGTAACGAAAATTCCTGCATTCTTGATTCACAAATGACTTCCGTAATTGGTAATTTAGTCAAATTAATAGGTTGGTACGATAACGAGACCGGCTACTCTGCCCGAATCATAGATTTAATTATTAAAATCTCACGAAAATCTTAAAAGATCGTTCCTAATTTTGGCAAAGTGCCTATATTAGTAGCTCAATGAAGAAAAAAATGTTTTTTGACAAAAGACTAGTTGTCATCTTTTTGTTATTCTCTCTTATTTCCTTTGGTCAAAGACCAGGTAATAATGAAAATGAGCGCAACATTAAAATTGACTCTCTCATTATAGATGCTGTAAATCTAATTGGAGCTTCAAATTTTACAGAATCTGTAAAAAAACTTGAAGAAGCACGATATCTTGCTCAAAAAATTGACAATAAAAGTAGAGCTGCTACTGCCAGTCAACTTCTTAGTAATGTATATTTAAAACAAGGTGAGTTTGATAAGGCTAATATTGAAATCAGGGATGCCATCATTACTCATCAAGAACTTAAAGAGACAGATCAGTTAGGTAAGGATTACTTATATTATTCTCAAATTTTAATCAAAACTAACGATTCACAGCGTGCGTTACCTTTTTTGGAACAGGCAGAAACGATATTAATAGGTTCTCGCGATAAAGGGGTTACAGATGATCTGGCTTCAGCCTACCTCTATCACGGTAACATCTTGCAAGAATTGAAAAAACCGGAAGAAGCATTACCTAAATATGAGAATGCACTGGCATTGCTTCTTGATCAAAAGAAAAAAAATTATTTTGTAATTGCTCGTATCTATATTCAAAGTTCACGGGCATATGAAAGCCTGTTATCTACAGAGAAGAGTTTAGATTATGCTAAAAAAGCACACGAGTTAAGCATAAGTAATAATTTTCCGCAGATAGAGTTAGATGCTTTAGCTCTATTAAGTACTATTTACAGTAATTCTAAAGATTACGAGAAGGCATTTACCTATCTTAATACATACAATCAAAAACGTCAAACCTACTTTGGTGACAACGGCTCTAATACAAAGGCATTAACCATACGCAATGCGCTTTTATCTGAGATTGACCCGGCAGATTATAATCCTGCAAGGCTGGTACAAGCCAATAAAATCACCACAGTTCTAATTATTGCTCTATTTACGATACTGTGTCTTCTAGCGCTATCGCTTTATAAAAACAACAATCTAAGAGCAAAAGCAAACGAGTTGCTACAAGCTAAAAATGCAGAATTAATTATAGCTAAAGAAAATGCAGAAAAAGCTTCTGTTGTAAAAGCGCAATTTTTATCTACAATTACACACGAGCTGCGTACACCTATGTATGCGGTGACAGGGTTAACTCATTTGTTATTAAGTGAAAATCCTACAGCTGAGCAAAAGAAACACCTGGATTCTTTAAAATTTTCTGGTGAATATTTACTCTCACTTATTAATAACATTCTTGATCTTAACAAACTCGAAGCAGATAAGGTAGAAGTAGAAAAGGCAACTTTTAATCTGCGCAAACGTGTAGACGATGTGCTTTTTGCGCTAGAACGATCTGCTCAGGAAAAAGGTAATAAACTCATATTAGAATATGACAATGCTATACCAGAACAAATTGTAGGTGATCCACTTATGATGTCTCAAATTCTAATAAATCTTATAGGGAACGGAAATAAATTTACCCGTGATGGCAGCATTTTTGTTAGAATTAATCAAATAAGTAAAAATGAAACTCAAACCTATCTTCATTTTGAAATTGAGGATACGGGTGAAGGAATCAGCAAGAAAAAACAGAAAGATATTTTTCAGAACTTCACACAGGGTTCTGTTCAAATTAACAGAAAATTTGGTGGTACTGGCTTAGGTCTCTCTATCGTAAAACGATTATTAAACTTACAGAAGAGTAAAATAGAACTGGAAAGTACACTCGGAAAAGGATCAAAATTTTTCTTTGATATTAAATATGCCCTACCATTGAGTAAAGACAAAGAACCCGAAGAACGCGTATACGAGATTGATTATGAATCTTTAAAAGGAAGAAAAATCCTCGTTGTAGAAGACAATAAAATTAATCAAATGATCACCCGTAAAATCTTAGAAAAGAATTTTATGGAATGTGATGTTGCAGATAACGGAGAGATTGCCATAGAAAAAGTAAGATTTGAAACTTATGACCTTGTTCTTATGGATATTCATATGCCGGGAATTAGCGGTATAGAAGCAACCGAAAAAATTAGAGAGTTTAATAAAGACCTTCCTATTCTCGCCTTAACCGCTGTAACTATAGATGAAAATATAGACGATTTCTATCTTGCAGGATTTAATGACATCATTCCGAAGCCTTATAAAATTGAAGAATTCTTCTCTAAAATACACAATGCATTAAAGCGTAAAAATGTTATTCTCTAACTGAATTTGATTGTGCGAAGTTTAGAATAAGACGATTAAATTCTTCCGTATTTCTATGAAAATTAAAAGTAATGGGGATGTAAAATAGAGCTGCTTTATTCAGTTTTCCATTAAGTCGCACAAAATCCTTTTCGGTAGTAAGAATAACAGGATACTCATCAAGTTTTTTGAGTTCGTCATCAGAAAAATTATGATGGTCTGCAAATTGAAGATGGGTGTAGCTTAAGTACTCCTTATCTAAATACTTCAAAAAAGGTTTAGGTTTAGCAATACCCGTAACTACTGTTATTTGTTTTTTATTAAACACATCCCACCTTACAACACCTGTTTTAGATTGTGGCTTTCCGTAGTTTATAGTTGCAAAATAAACGGTAGCATCAGTATATATTGATATCTTCTTTTGTATTTCCTGTTGCTTTTCAATTGACAAATTTTGAGGACATTTAGTCACCACAACACAATCTGCTCTATCTGCTCCTTGCCTGCTTTCTCTTAAATTTCCTGCAGGTAAAACAAAATCATTGTAAAATAAATCATCAAAGGCGGTAAGCAAAATAAGCAAACCCGGCTTTACCTTTCGGTGTTGATACACGTCATCTAAGACAATTAATTCAGGTTGTGGTAATGAATCTCGTAATTTTGAAATACCTACAACACGGTCTTCACAAACAGCAACACGCACATCTCTAAACTTTCTGGCAAATTGCAAAGGTTCGTCTCCCGTATCGCTAGCTTGCAAATCTGGAGTCACCTCAAGATATCCTTTAGTATCCCTACCATATCCTCTGCTAAGTGTGGCTGTACAGTAGGTATCTTTCAATAGAGAAACAACATACTCTGTCATTGGAGATTTTCCGGTGCCACCAGTAGATAGATTACCTATACCTATTACAGGAAAATCATAGGAATAAGAATCAAAAAAAGACTGGTCAAAAAGATAATTCCGCAAACGCGTCACCCCATCATAGGGGATAGCAAAAGGCCAGAGTATTTTACGAGCGTTCTTCACAGGCTCGAAGTTATAATTTTTATATTTACGCACCACAGGCTGAATCACTCTGTGATTTTTCCGCAGAATTGTTTGTTTAACAAACTACTTTCAGCATAACATCTTAAAAAGAATTTACAGTTTAATATATTATGATAATTAACGAAGTTATTAAAGCCTTAGAAGAGTTTGCACCTCTGGCTTATGCCGAAGATTTTGACAATGTAGGACTCCTTCTAGGAGATAAGAATAAAGAAGTTAGTGGTATTTTAGTGGCCCTAGATACCCTTGAAAAAACGGTAGATACTGCAATTGCTAAAAATTGCAACTTTATTGTAAGTTTTCATCCTATTGTTTTTAGCGGACTAAAAAAAATAACGGGTAAAAATTATGTGGAGCGTGTAGTTTTAAAAGCTATAAAAAATGATATCGCTATTTATGCGATTCACACAGCTTTAGATAATATGCCCCACGGCGTTAGTAAAGGTATGTGTGACGCTTTAAATCTTATTAATAGAAAAATTCTTATTCCTAAAAAAGGGGTTATTAAAAAACTTACAACTTATGTCCCCGAAGCGGAAATTGAACACGTACGTAATGCATTGTTTAATGCCGGCGCAGGCAATATTGGCAATTATGATTCCTGTAGTTTTAATACATCAGGGGTTGGTACGTTTACAGGTAATGCAAATAGCAATCCTACAAAGGGTAATCGTGGTGAGTTTCAAAAAGAGAATGAAATTCAACTTCACGTAACTTTTGAGGCGCGTTTAGAATCAAAAATACTCCAGACCCTTTTTAATGCACATTCTTATGAGGAAGTTGCTTATGAAGTCACCACGCTAGATAATATAAATCAAAATATAGGAATGGGAATGCTTGGCGAACTTCCTGAAGCGATGAATGCATTGCCTTTTTTACAATTAGTCTCAAAAAACTTCAATGCAAAAGGGGTACGCCACTCGATGCTGCTCGACAAACCTATTAAAAAAGTAGCTGTTTTAGGCGGAAGCGGAAGTTTTGCCATAGATGCTGCAATTAGCTCTGGAGCAGACGCTTTGATCACCGCAGATTTAAAATACCATCAGTTTTATCAAGCTGAAAATAAACTTATACTGGTAGATATAGGTCACTATGAAAGTGAGCAATTCACAAAAAATATTCTTACTGACTTTCTTACGAAAAAATTTACTAATTTTGCAGTCGTTTTAGAAGACGAAAACACCAATCCTATTAAGTATTTATAATATGGCAAAAAAGACCGAAGCTACCGTTGAAGAAAAACTCAGAGCATTATATGATTTGCAACTGATACATTCTCGTGTTGATACCATTCGCAATGTGCGTGGTGAGCTTCCTTTAGAAGTAGAAGATCTTGAAGATGAAGTTGCAGGATTAAATACCCGACTGGAAAAACTAGGAGGTGAACTTGGTTTAATCGACGATCAGATTAAAGCTAAGAAAATTCTTATTGATGAATCAAAAGCTTCAATTAAGAAATATACTGAGCAGCAAAAGAATGTGCGCAATAACAGAGAATACAATTCTTTAAGCAAAGAGATTGAATTTCAAGAATTAGAAATTCAATTAGCTGAAAAAAATATTAGAGAATACCGTGCTCAAATTGAGCAAAAAAATGCTGTTATTGATCAGACTAAAGAACGTGTTGGAGAGCGCCAAAAGCACTTAAAACATAAAAAACAAGAACTTGATGCAATTTTAGCAGAAACTGAAAAAGAAGAACAAGCGCTTTTATCTCAAAGTGAAGCATTTGAAAATTCTATAGATGAGCGTCTTGTAAAAGCCTACAACCGCATACGTTCAAACGTACGTAATGGCCTTGCTATAGTTGCTATTGAGCGTGGTGCTTCAGGAGGATCATTCTTTACTATTCCTCCGCAAGTTCAGGTAGAAATAGCTGGTCGCAAGAAAATCATTACAGATGAACATAGTGGTAGAATTCTTGTTGATGAAGAATTAGCTCGCGAAGAACAAGAAAAAATGGAAGCAATCTTTTCTAAGATATAAACTTTCAACCTATATTATACTAAAAGCCTCGTTTTACGGGGCTTTTTTTATGACCTAAACTAGAGTTTAACAAGGTCTTAGCAGGAGCGTCTTTAAGATTCCGCTAATTTTATTTAAAAATTAGGTTATGAAGATTTTATCGCCGTTCTTATTCCTTCTCCTCCTCTGTATTTCATGTAAAAAATCAGATACTACAGATCACGATGCGCTAATGATGCAAAAAGATCCTGTACAAACTCAAGCTGTAGATGGCTTTGAACGCGCTTATTTTGCTAGTGGTTGTTTCTGGTGTGTTGAAGCTGTCTTTGAAAGCGTAAAAGGTGTTGAAGAAGTGGTAAACGGTTATAGCGGTGGAAGTGAAAAGAATCCAACTTATGAACAGGTGAGCTATGGCAAAACCAATCATGCAGAAGCCGTTGAAGTATTTTATAATCCGCAAGTAATTTCTTATCAAACGCTAGTTTATGTGTTTTTTGCATCGCAAGACCCTACGACTTTAAACAGACAAGGTCCTGATCGAGGTCGCCAGTATAGATCTATTGCTTTTTACCAAAATGAAGATCAACATACAATTATAGTAAACACTATAAAGAGACTGAATACAGATTTTTATGATGGTAAAATAACAACTCAGGTAATGCCTTTCCAAAAATTCTGGAAAGCAGAAAATTACCATCAGGATTATGAACGTAACCACCCTAATGACCCGTATATCGTGGGAGTTTCTATACCCAGACTAAATAATTTTAAAAAGAAATATCCTGAATTATTAAAAGAAAATACCACACACTAATGACTAAAGCCGCTTTTTTACCGTTATTCTTGTTTGCTCTATCTGCCACTGCTCAAGAAGATTTTTCAAAATATAAATCCCGGAATCGCATCTTGGTCTTTTCTACTACCAGCCTTCAAAATGAAAGTTTTAAAGAACAATGGGAGTTATTTAAATCAAGTTCAAAAAAGTTAGATGATCGCAATATTATTCTATTTGCGCTCTCTAAAGGGAGAATTTATGATAAAGAGTTGAAAGTGATTACCTCTTACCTCATCGCTCCGCTTCGAAAAAACTATAACATTACGGTGAGTTTTGAAGGTATCACACTTATAGGAAAAGACGGCGGAGTTAAGTTTAAAAAAAATTATACTGTTGAGCCCCGTACAATTTTTGAAGTAATTGATCAAATGCCAATGCGCCAGCGCGAAATGAGACAAAATATAGACGATTAAATCGTGGTCGCTTTTAACTCATATATAAGCGGATAAAGTTTGTCTTTGGTTTCAAAACCAGATTTTGTTTTAATAAGTTCTGGTAAAATATTATAAGGTGATGCATCGTGCTCCCTTAAAAATTTTACTGTTAAACCCGCCTCAATTAATGCATTGACCACAGTTCCCAACCCGTGATTCCAGGTGCACTCTTTACTTATCATAGGTGCTTCGGGCTCTGCATATGTGCCCTTGTATTCTTCATAAATCATTTGAGTTTCATTATAAGCATATTTTAAAACAGCAGGTTGTTTTGTATAATCAAACATCCAGACCAGCGGATGAAATTCAACCATATAAAATATACCTCCCGGCTTTAAACAATTAGCAATCATTGCTGCCCAGGGCTTCAAGTCTGGTAACCAACCTACATCGCCGTAACTAGTATATACAATATCAAATTTCTCATTAACCAGTTGAGCTGTATCTAAAACGTTTCCGCAGAAAAAACGCGCATCTAAGGCCAATTCCTTATTTAAACTTTCAGCTATTTCAATAGCCTTATTAGAAAAGTCGACACCCACACATTGCGCTCCCAGCCTACTCCAACTCAAGGTATCCTGACCAAAATGACATTGCAAATGTAAAAGCGACTTACCTGCTACATCAGATAACGCACCTAACTCGTATGAATTGAGACTAGACTTACCACTTTTAAAAGCATCCAGATCATAAAAAGCACTGGCTGCGTGATAGCCGGCCTTTAAATCCCAGGTTGCTTTGTTAACATTAAAATAGGAATCGTACATATTCATTTTATAAAACGTTTAACAGGAGTCCTGGTTAGGCTACCGTAATTTCATAGACTAATATAATAAGAATAAAATTTGATAACATAGATCAACCTTGTTCATACTAAGGATCTATATTTTTATTTAAAATTGAAAAAGAAAATTATGAAAACCGATCAACCTTTATTAGAATCATTTGTTTTAGGAGATATTACTTTAAAAAACAGAGTAGTTATGGCTCCTATGACACGTAGTCGCGCAGACAATCCCGGTAATGTACCTACAGATATACACGTAAAATATTATACTCAAAGAGCCGGTGCGGGATTAATTATTACCGAAGGCTCACAAGTGTCTAAACGTGCAGTAGGATACATTCACACTGCTGGTATACATACTGAAGAACAAATAGAAGGCTGGAAAAAAGTTGTAGATGCCGTTCACGCAGAAGATGGCAAAATTTTTATACAATTATGGCACGTAGGCCGTATGTCACATCCAGATTTTCACAATGGTGATAAACCCTTAGCTCCAAGTGCTGTAAACCCTAATGCACAAGCATATACGCAAGACGGATTTAAAGATACTGTAGCACCAAAAGAAATGACCCTAGCTGAAATTGAAGAAACACAGCAAGAGTTTGTAGATGCTGCAAAAAATGCATTAGAAGCAGGTTTTGACGGTGTCGAAATACACAGTTCAAACGGATATTTATTTCATCAATTTTTTAACAAAAAAGCAAATGTACGTACTGACAATTATGGTGGAAGTATAGAAAACCGTGTGCGCTTTTTCTTTGAAACATTAGATAAAGTAAAAGAAGTTATTCCTGAGAATAAAATTGGAGTGCGTCTAAATCCATCCTTAAACGGTGTTTTTGGTATTGAAGCTACAGAAGATACCATACCTACATTTGATCATATTATTGAGCGTTTAAATAACTATGACTTGTCTTATCTACACCTTTCTGAACCGTTTACAGACGTTAGCGATATAGACTTTTTAAAAACGGAAATCGCGAAGAGATACAGACCTATTTACAAGGGTAACCTAATGATTAATGGTGGTTTTACTCAAGATAAAGGAAATGAAGTTATCAAGGAAGGCAATGCAGATTTAGTAGCTTTCGGAAAACTATATATATCAAACCCAGACCTTGCAGAACGTTTTGCAATTAATGCCCCAATGGCAGAATGGGATAATGATACTTTTTATTCACAAGGTGAAAAAGGATATACAGATTATCCTACTTACGCAGAGGAGACTCAAGAGGCGTAAGTAAATCAAAAAGTTATGTTATTTTGTTTAATGTTAACAACCTTATAATTAAACAAAAATTAAATTTAGGGTAAGTTTTACTTACCCTTTTTTTATGAAACATTATACAGCACAAGCGATAGAAGAAATGCCCTCTAGATATAGAGCGCATTTTATAAATAGTTGTACTGGCTTTAAGTCGGCTAACTTACTCGGTACAATTTCTAAAGACGGTATTACAAACGTCGCTATTTTTAGCTCGGTAACGCATCTAGGAAGTAACCCTCCCTTACTAGGTTTTATCTTACGCCCCACTACTGTAGAGCGTAATACCTACGACAATATTAAAAAATCTGGAATATTCACGGTAAATCATGTAAATCAGAATTTTATACGAGAAGCGCATCAAACTTCTGCGAAGTATGCGGGCACCATTTCAGAATTTAAGGAAACACTTCTTGATGAAGAATTTTTAAATGATTTTGAAGCTCCTTACGTTAAACAAAGTCGTATAAAATTAGGATGCGAATATGAAAATGAATATTTCATCAAAGAAAATGACTGCATTTTTGTTATAGGAAAGATTAAACATATTTATGTAGATAAAGAAATTCAGGATGACGATGGTTGGTTAAATTTAGAGCGCGCGCAAACTGTTTGTATAGATGGTCTTGATGGTTATGCTTTACCACAAATCTTGAACCGGTTCTCGTATGCTAAACCCGGTGAATCCCTAAAGACGCTATAAAACAAAGTGGCTCACAAAAAAGAAAACCTACCCCAAAAAATATGTTTAGTCTGTAAAAAGCCATTTACCTGGCGTAAAAAATGGCAGGCAAACTGGGAAGAAGTAAAATATTGCAGTGAACGCTGCCGCCGTAATAAAACTGTTCAATGAATTTAGTTTGGTTTAAAAATGATCTTAGAACAATAGACCATACAGGACTATCACTTGCGTCTAAAACTAAAAATCCTACAATCGCTGTATACTGTTTTGATCCTAAACAGTTCAAAAAAGATCGCTTCGGGTTTAAGAAGACTGAAAAGTACAGAGCTCAATTTCTAATTGAAACTGTTACAGAATTAAGAGAAAATCTAGAAAAACTTAATATCACTCTTTTCGTTGTTAATGAAGAACCCGAATTTGCTATTCCCAAACTTGTAAAAAATTATCAGGTAGAACGTATTTATTTTCAAAAAGAATGGACGTTTGAAGAGCGTAATATCATAGAAGGTGTTAGAGTAAATTGCCCAAATGGCACCTCTTTAATAGAAACTTTTGATCAATTTTTATGGCATCCTGAAGATTTACCTTATTCCAATTATTCTGAAATTCCTAAGGTATTTACTAACTTCAGAAAGTACTGCGAAAAACAAGTTGACGTAAGACCTATTGTAAATAAAATAGACGCTTTCCCAAATGAAAATCTAATTTCTCAATCTACGCAAATCCCTTCTTTACACGATTTAGGCTTATCAGATTTTGAAATTGATAAGCGAACCGCATTTCCTTTTAAGGGTGGCGAAAATCAGGCAAATCTTAGAATTGAAGAATACTTCTGGGAGACTAAAAATCTTCAATATTATAAAAAAACCCGAAACGGATTAGTAGGTAAAGATTACAGTTCAAAACTTTCTGCGTGGCTTGCAAATGGTAGTATTTCAGCACGAATGATCTATTGGGAAGTTCAAAAATTTGAAAAAGATGTAATTAAAAATGACAGTACGTACTGGCTCATTTTTGAACTCATCTGGAGAGACTTCTTTAAGTATGTTTCTTTAAAACACGGAGATAGAATATTTAAAATAGGTGGTATTTTAAATGCAGATTACGATTGGGATAGCAATGAGCACACCCGTAAAAACTGGATTAACGGTACTACAAAATATGATTTTGTTAATGCAAATATGCTAGAACTTAGCAATACCGGGTGGATGAGTAACCGCGGAAGACAAAACGTTGCGAGTTTCTGGGCTAAAGAGTCAAAACAAGATTGGCGCATTGGGGCAGCCTATTTTGAGAGCCTACTCATTGATTATGATGTTCACAGCAATTATGGGAACTGGATTTATAATAGCGGCGTAGGCAATGACCCTCGAGACCGCATTTTTAATATTAAAAGTCAGGCAGAGCGCTATGACGAATCTGGAACATTTACCAGGTTATGGCTACAAAACAGCTTGTTTGATTAATAAAAATCTATTTTGAAAAAACTACGTTTAGTTTTAGGCGATCAACTTAACCACAAACACTCGTGGTATAAAGACGATTCTAAAGATGTGATTTATTTTATGGCCGAAATGCGCCAGGAAACAGATTATGTCACCCATCATATTCAAAAAGTTATTGCTTTTTTTGAGTCGATGCGCAATTTTGCAAATTGGCTAGAAGAACGGGGTAATCTGGTCATTTTCTATAAGCTTGATCACCCAGACAATTCTCAAAATCTTTCAGAAAATATTAAAGCGCTTATCAAAGCTCATGAAATTGATAAGTTTGAGTATCAGCTTCCAGATGAGTATAGACTAGATCAACAACTCACAAAAATTGCTTCAGAACTCAGTATAGAATCAGAAACTTTTAATACAGAGCATTTCTTAACCTCCCGCACAGATCTCGAACAATTCTTTAAAGGTAAAAAAACGTTTACGATGGAATATTTCTACCGCGACATGCGTAAGAAGTATTCCATTTTAATGACAACAGATAAAGATCCTGAAGGCGGCAAATGGAACTTTGACCAAAGTAACCGTAACAAGTTGAAAGGAGATCCCGTAATACCACACGAGCGCGGCTTTAGAAAAGATGTAACACAAACTCTAAGGCGTATTAAAAAGGCTGAAGTTAAAACAATGGGAGCTGTTGAGGCTACTAATTTTAACTGGCCTACCTCAAGATCAGATGCATTAAGCGTTCTTAATTATTTCTGTGAAAATTTATTAAAACATTTTGGCGATTATCAAGATGCTATGGCCCCTAATGAAGCCTATCTTTTTCACAGCAGACTTAGTTTTGCACTCAACACCAAACTTATAGATCCTTTAGAAGTAATTGAGAAGGTAATAGATCACTGGCGTGAGCATAAAGAAGATATAGACATAAGTCAGGTAGAAGGTTTTGTACGTCAAATTTTAGGATGGCGAGAATATATGCGTGGCATTTACTGGATGAAAATGCCCGAATACGCCACAAAAAACAAACTCGACAATCAAAATAAACTACCCGATTTCTACTGGAATGCAGATACTAAAATGAACTGTTTACACCACAGTATCAAACAAAGTTTAGATCACGCCTATGCGCATCACATACAGCGTTTAATGATTACCGGCAATTATGCATTGTTAACGCAGACTCATCCTGACGAGGTTGACGCCTGGTACCTCGGTATTTATATTGATGCTATAGAATGGGTAGAAATCACAAATACCCGTGGCATGAGTCAATTTGCAGATGGTGGGATTGTTGCTACAAAACCTTACATCTCAAGTGGCAGTTACATAAATAAGATGAGTACCTATTGTAAAGATTGTCATTACAATGTAAATCACAAAACCGAAGAAGATGCCTGCCCGTTTAATAGTTTATACTGGAATTTTTTAAGTAAAAAGAAAGAACACTTTGCTGAAAACTTCAGAATGAAAATGATGTTGCGATTATTAGAAAAAATTCAGCCTGCAGAGCTTGAAAAAATCATAAACCGGGCGGAGGATATCATAAATAATCCCCAAAATTTTTAAATCCTGCGTTAATTCACTGTTAAGCAAAGACATTATATATTTCAAAAAAATTACTTTTATATCACTAACCAATATTTATATTATTATGAAAGATATCATTTGGCTTATCATTGTGATCCTTATTATAGGATGGCTAGTGGGGTATTTTGGCTTTGCAGAATCTGTAGGAAGTCTAATACATATCTTACTTGTACTCGCCGTAATTGCAATATTATATAAGCTGGCTACAGGAAGACGCCTGTAATTTAACTTTAACCAATAATTCTATACTTATGAAACGTATTTTTTTGATGCTTTTTACTGCTGGTTTACTAGCTACAACTTTACATAGTTGTCGTGAAACTACAGGAGACAAAATTGAAGACGCTGCAGATGATGTAGGAGATGCTGTTGAAGATGCAGTAGATTAGTTTAAATCTAAAGACTAAAAAAATCTGTACTAACGTGCAGATTTTTTTTTGCACTAATCTTACGCATTCATTTAAAAACTCTTAACACTCTAGCGTTAACAGGCGTTAAAGGTTCATAGAATACACAGTCTGTCTTTTAATTTAGCAAAAAAATAAAAGTTATGAGCACAGACACCAATACAAGAACAATAGAAAGCCTAAGTGGAACATGGAAATTACATAACGGTTATAAAATGCCTTATGTAGGTTTAGGTGTTTACAAAGCAGATGATGGTGAAGAAGTCATTAATGCTGTAAAATGGGCTTTAGAAGCGGGTTATCGTCATATAGATACTGCAAAGGCCTATGAAAATGAGGAAGGAGTTGGCAAAGCTATAAAAGAAAGCAAGGTAAATCGCAAAGACATTTTTCTAACGAGTAAAGTTTGGAATGACGATCAGGGTTATGATTCTACGATACAGGCATTTAATGACTCTTTAAAACGTTTAGATACAGATTATTTAGACTTATATCTAATACATTGGCCAGTTGAAGGAAAATATAAAGAAACCTGGAGAGCGCTTGAAGATTTATATAAAGAAGGAAAAATTAAAGCTATAGGGGTAAGTAATTTTCTAAAACATCATTTAGAAGATTTGATGAAAGATGCCGAAATTAAACCTATGGTAGATCAACTTGAGTTTCACCCATGGTTGATTCAAAGTGAACTTCAGGATTTTTGTAAACAAAATGACATTCAATATGAGGCCTGGTCACCTCTAATGCAGGGAAAAGTCTTTGAAAATGAAACTTTAATAGAATTAGGCGAGAAATATGGTAAGTCACCAGCTCAAATAGTAGTAAGATGGGATTTACAAAATGGTGTGATTACCATTCCTAAATCAACCTCAAAAGAGCATATAATAAGCAATAGTAATGTTTTTGATTTTGAGCTTTCAGATTTAGATATGAAAAAAATAAATGCACTTGATCGCGATGAGCGTATAGGACCAGATCCTGATAATTTTGATTTCTAGAAATCCTATAATTTCAATAAAAAGATAAAATTTAAGACCGCTATATAGCGGTCTTTTTTATGAACTTTAAAAAAGAATCTGCATTAAAATTAGACACGTATCCCAATGTAGCTTTGTATTTTTACTATCCAAAAAATTGATTTTTATGTGGAATTTAGATGGAAAAACAGCATTAGTTACCGGTGGCACTAAAGGCATTGGTAGAGCTACAGTAAAAGAGCTTTTGAGTTTAGGCGCAAAAGTAATCTTCACCTCACGCAGTCAAAAAGATATAGATGATTTTGAAAGTGAATTGCAGGAACACAGTTACATCTGTAATGGTATTGTATCAGACGTAAGTATAGAAGATGATCAGGATCGACTTACTGATTTTGTTTTTGAACGTAGCGGAAGTCTTGATATTTTAGTAAATAATGCAGGAATAAACATTAGAAAAGATGCCACGCACTATGAGCCCGAAGAATACCGAAAAATTTTAGAAATAAACCTTATTGCTCCTTTTGAGCTAACCCGTAAATTTTATGCACTGCTTAAACGTTCCGGGAAAGCTTCGGTTATAAATATTGCCTCGGTAGCAGGTAGTCAAGACGTAAAAAGTGGTGCTCCCTATGCGATGTCAAAATCAGGATTGTTGCAGCAAACCCGCAGTCTAGCTTCAGAATGGGCTGAGCATAATATTCGCGTTAATAGTGTGTCACCCTGGTATACGCGTACACCTCTTACCACTGAAGTACTGGATAATGAATCTCGCATTGCAAAAATCATTGAGCGCACACCTTTAAATCGTGTTGCAGAACCTGAAGAAATGGCAAGTGCTATTGCCTTTTTAGCAATGGATAAAGCATCATACATAACCGGCCAAAATATTATTGTAGATGGCGGCTTAAGTGCAAACGCCTTATAGATTATTTATAACCCTGTGCCTGCAAATCAAATAACTCTGCATAGAGTTTAGGAGCTTGCATAAGCTCTTCGTGAGTACTTAATTCAAGAATCTGACCGTCTTCTAAAACCAGAATTCGGTCAGCCATTCGTACCGTGCTAAAGCGATGTGAAATTATGATACTGGTTTTTCCTTTAGTAAGGTCTATAAAACGTTCAAAAACTTCATATTCTGCCTTCGCATCTAGTGCAGAAGTAGGCTCATCTAAAACCATAACACGTGCATCTTTCATATAGGCTCGTGCTAAAGCTACCTTTTGCCATTGGCCGCCAGAAAGTTCCTGACCTTGTTTAAATCGCTTACCTAATTGAGTTTCGTAACCGTTTTTTAAATCTTTAATTACTTCGGTTGCCAAACTTAGCTGTGCCGCATTTTGAATACGACTATCATCTTTAACGGCTAATATATCGCCTACTGCAATGTTTTCGCGTAGCGTAAATTCATACCTGAAAAAATCCTGAAATATAACGCCAAACATCTGCTGAAATTCAGCTTTGTTGTACTCATTAATATTAATACCGTCTAAAAGAATTGCACCTTGTGTAGGCTCATAAAACCGAAGCATTAATTTAATTAAGGTTGTTTTTCCTGCACCATTTTGCCCCACAAAAGCCATTTTCTCGCCTGCTTTAAGCTTAAAACTAACTCCTTTTAAAACTTCAGTCTCGCTACCGGGATATGCAAAATGAACATCTTTTAATTCAAATCCCTCTTTAATTTCTAATGGTAACTCTAAAAATACTTTGTCTTGATCTGGAATTACCAGATCTACAAAGTCAAAATAATCTTTTAGATACAGTGCGCTTTCTGTGATACGCGTAAAGTTTGAAAAGAAGGTTTGTAAGCTATTACGCAATCTGTTAAAAGAAGCTGATAAAAAGGTTAACTCACCAATGCTAATCTCCCCTACCAGCACACTTCTAATAATGACAATGTACGCCCCATAATAGCACACCACTCCCAAAATATTAAAAATAGCGCTATAGACACTGCGCTTAACGGTAATTTTTTTGTTGATATCATAATAGCGCTCGCTCAGATTTCTAAAACGATTAGCGATAAAATCTGTTAGACCAAAGAGTTTTATTTCTTTAGCAGTCTTGTCATTTGCTCCTATGTATCTTAGGTAATCGAGCTCACGGCGTTCTGTCGTCCAGCTTCTTGATAACGAATATTGCTGTCCGCTAAATCTGATTTCATTGACAAATAAAGGAATAATACTCAACGCAAGTAATACAATTAGTAAGGGTTCAAAATAGATCAATCCCGCAATAAGTGTGGCTATAGAAATAACGCTTTGTGCCTGTCCTAATGCATTGCTCATTAGGCCTACACGACCTTGTGTTTGCTGTCTGGCACGCTCCAGTTTATCATAGAATTCTGAGTCTTCTAACTGACTCATATCGATCTCGCTGGTTTTGCGAATCATCGTTTCTGAAGATCTGATGTTGTATTTATCGCCCAGTAAGCCATCTGTAATTGCAATAACTCTACTTATAATATCTGAAACAACAGCGATTACAAATTCAAGTATTACATAATTCCATAGCTGGGTGTAATCTGGCTGGGCAGCGGCAACCTGAGCAATAATCTCATCTATGATTAGCTTTCCTACCCATAAAATAACTACAGGTGCAAATGCATTAATGAGACGACATATAAGATTTACAAGAAATAATTGCGGACTAACATTCCAAATTTCTTTAAAAAATCTGGGGATAAAGCGCAGTGCCTGAAACGACGCCCGTACATTTGTTTTTTTCTTATCTGAAATACTATCGAGTCCTCGAGCCATAGCGCAAATATACTCTTGCCGGGTGGTAAGATTGAGCCGGGATTGCTTAAAAAATACTTAATTATAAATTACAATCGCAATAATCATCGCCACCTTTGCCTAAGCGATAGGTAAGCGTTAAGCCCAGATAATTATAAATATCATTTTTCTGAAAGTAACTCATTCGATTAGGCTCAAGCTCCTGAGGTTCTGGCTCGGTACCATCTAGATTGTCTGTAGAACTTAAATGCATTGTAAACTCGATACCCACCTGAATTTTAGGAGACACAAAAGCTTTTAGTCCCAACCCTACCGGTATTGCGGTTTTAGTCTTATTTCCATAATCTATGGCTACTACGTCTTCGTTCCCCGCACTTAAGGGGTAATACAATTCATCTCCATACAAAATAGAAAAGCCTGTATATACATAGGGAGAAATAGGCAATGTAGAATCTAAAAATAACTGAAAAGGAGTGTATTCAAGGGCAAGGGTTCCTTCTAAGTTTGTATTATCAAAAGAATAATACAGATTCTCACCTCTTCCGTTTCCGCGGAAAGTATCTTTTGCGTCACGGTCGTTATCATGCAAGTTCATATAGGTAAAACTTCCGCGAAGCGCAATTTTTTCATTAAAATTGAGCTTTCCCACCACTCCGAAAAAGCCACGATTAGGCGCCAGGTAACTTTTATTTCCTATTTCTCCAATATAATTTGTACCCCCTAAATACAAACCTATATCATAGGTTTTCTGCGCATTGGCAGTAAATAAAGAAAGAAAAAGTATAATTATAGGGGTAATTACTCGAAGATTCATTTTAGTTGGTTTTTTTGCAAAATAGGCACTTTAGAAATTTTACGCCTAAATTTTTGATGTTATTTAGTATAACTCTCAACGTATTAGAAAATTATACCTCAACATTAAAATCTCAAAAAAATGAATACCATACTAATTATGCTTTCACAGCACTGTTAAGCATTTTTCGCTTGTAATAAAATATAAGTAGCATACTACACAAAGCACACGTAAAGAGCAAATATAGTAACGGCATTACCCCAACCGTTACTAATTGTGAGACTGCAATACTTGCAATTGACCCAAAAATCATCCCTATACTTCCTACCAGAGCAGACGCACTACCGGCCTGTATTGTAAAGGGATCTAAGGAAAGCGCCGTGGTGTTAGGATTTTGAAATCCTATACAGAACAACATCATAAATAAAAATGGATAGATAATCCAAAAATGAACACCCACAATACTACTTACTATAAGACCAGAAAAGGTTAATAGAGTAAGCGCAACACTTATACTTAATGCAATATTAAAAAGTGAAAATTTTCTAAGTGCTAGCCTATTAATTTGACTACCTAAGATTAAACCTAGTGCATTGCTTCCAAAAACCCAACCAAATTGCTGCTCAGACAAGCCGAAAAATGTCATAAATATAAAAGGTGCACTACTTACATAGCTTAGCAAAGCTCCCAACGAAAATCCACGAGTCATTGCAAAAATAAAAAACTCTCTATTTTTTAATATTGATAGGTACTCTGAAAGTATTTTCTTGGGTCGTAAACTTGTTCCTTTATTGGGCTTCGCACTTTCTGGGAGTATGTAGGTGATTAATAACAACATCACAACTGCAAAACCAGCTAATATAAAAAATACGGCTTCCCAGTCAAAAGCTCCTATTACGAGACCTCCTACTGTAGGCGCGATTATGGGAGCTACGCCCATAATTAACATCAGCGTAGACAATACATCTGCTACCTGCTTTTTTTCAAACAAATCCCGCACCATTGCTTTTGATGCAACCATGCCAGCACAACCCCCGAGAGCCATAAAAAAGCGGGCAATAACAAGAATTTCTAGCTCCCAGCTAAATGCACAGATTAATGAAGAAACTATAAATAAGATTATCCCTCCTATAAGGGGTCTTCTTCTTCCAAATCTATCCATTAAAGGCCCATACGCTAACTGCCCTAAAGCGATACCTATAAGATAACTCGTAAGAGTGTATCCTACTTTACTAATGTCTACATTAAAATCTGAAGCCACGTTTTCAAAACCGGGCAAATACATATCTATAGAAAAAGGGCCAATAGCGATGAGTGTACCCAGAATGAGTACAATTAAATTGCGAGAAGATGTAGTATAGCGTTTTGTCATAACGGGCTTTGCGTTTGCAAAATTAAGGCTTGATTCTGCAACAAATTGGCTTTGAGATGTTATTAAAATTGTAAAACTAGAACCGTTTTTCTTAAGATATCGTTGTAGTGATTTTGAAATTAAAAAAGAGACGGTAAACCATCTCTTTTTTTGCGTAAGTTTATGCCCTAATGCTGTCGGGTGATGTATTTCCCATCCAGGGATTTTCTTGATTCTTGAGAAATGTAGGAGATTCCTTTACAATGTATTCGGTACTTTTTCTAAACTTTTCTAAAAGTTCAAAATTTACATTGATGGGAACATGCAAACCCGGATATTTTAGGACGTACATATCATCTTTTTTTCCTACTAACTCTAACTCAATTGGTGTTTCCATAATTATAAGGTTTAATTAATAGTTTTGGCTTATGCCAAACAAAAAAAATACCAATTAAACCCGGAAAGCTCTCGCTCAAAAAAAGACTGTCAAATTTTCAGAATTCGATAATTTAACTCAATTGCATAGGCACCTCCATCAACAATACCGAAGCATTTTCAGAAGCGGTAAGCGTTACAGCATTAGTCTCCAGAACACCTAAAGCATCTCTGCGCTCTAATTTTTGATCATCTGCGGTAATGCTTCCTTCCAATACAAAAATATAAAGACCATTGCCTTTTTTATTAAAATCATATGTAACCGATTTTCCGGCTTCCAAATCAACCATATTGAACCATGCATCCTGATAGACCCAAACTCCTGCATCATCTTTATTGGGCGAAAGAACCTGCTGCAGTTTGTTTTTACGATCTGCTTTATCAAGCGTTATTTGATCGTAACGTGGCTCAACATTGTGTTGATTTGGGATCACCCAAATCTGTAGAAACTTTACAGTTTCATCTTTATTTTTGTTATACTCACTATGCTGCACGCCGGTGCCTGCACTCATCACCTGTATATCTCCTTCTTTAATCACCGTCGTATTTCCCATACTGTCTTTGTGTTCTAAATCACCAGAAAGCGGTATAGAAATGATTTCCATATTTTGATGCGGGTGGGTACCAAAACCCATTCCGCCGCTTACCTGATCATCATTTAAAACACGTAGAACGCCAAAATTCATACGTTCAGGATTGTAATAATTTGCAAAACTAAATGAGTGTTTGCTGTGTAACCATCCGTGATTAGCATCACCACGAGTATCTGCTTTGTGAAGTATCGTTTTCATCTTTTTAAGATTAAGATTTACGTTCAAATTTAGGGTTTAAGAGTATTTCTAATTACTGCTATATAGTCGGAAAAATGCCAAAAACTTACCGCTTAGGGTGGTATTAGCACACATTTGATTACCGCTCTAAATAAAGAATCACTACGTAAAACCTAACGGAAACGTTTGTATTTTTGCAACTTAAACTAAGTTACTATGAAAAAAATATTACTTACTCTTGTAGCAGTTGCTGCATTAGTTTCTTGTAAAACAGAAACAAAAACTGAAGTTTCAGAAAACACTATTGAAACACAAGCTATTCAAGAAGAACGTACTCCAGAGCAAGAGGTTGCTTATAAAATTGCTGAGGCTAGCGGTTTAGAAAATTGGGATAAGGTTTCAGAATTGCAATTTACTTTTAACGTTGACCGCGGTGACAGTCATTTTGCACGCGCCTGGAAATGGAATCCAAAGACAGACGATGTTACCATGATGAGCCCCGAAGACACTATTAATTACAACCGTAAAAGTGTAGATAGTCTTGCTATGAATGCAGATAAAGGCTTTATAAACGATGCGTACTGGCTATTAGCTCCTATGCATTTAGTATGGGATAATGAAGGGACAAATCTAACGGTACAGGACACTGCCACTGCCCCAATGAGCAAGCAACTTTTGAAAAAAATCACGATTACGTATGGCGATGAGGGCGGCTACACCCCTGGAGATGCTTATGATTTTTTCTACGATGATACGTTTATGGTACGTGAGTGGATTTATCGCAGAGGTAATGTTTCAGAATTTTCAATGGTAACTACCTGGGAAGATTATAACGATTATAAGGGTTTAAAAATCGCATCAGATCACAAGGCTCCTGAAGACGCTGTACACTTGTATTTTACAGATATCGCTGTAAAAACCGAAGAGTAAACAATTCGTATTTAAAAGTTTAAAGCCATCTGAACATCAGGTGGCTTTTTTTTTACACGGTAACTCAGTACCCAATTGCGTTTATTAAAAATTTGGGCGTGTCCCTTCGGGTCAGGCTATACGCTTCTAGTCCTCACTACTGTTTCGCATGAGGCTCAACAGCAGCTGTGGGCTATCTGCTACTATCCTTCACGCTAAGAAACAATCTTGCTTATTTCAGTTAGTCTACTGTGCTATTTAAATCAGTTTATTAAGCTTTTTTATGTCGTTTTAATGTGATTGCTACGATTCCTGCTAGAAATGTAAATAGTAATAAAGCTATAAAGCTTCCTTTAAGATTAAATGTTTCCGCCAGAAAGCCCAGAAATACAGGCCCTAGTAATAAGCCCACAAAACCCGTTCCTGCAATAAAACTAATTCCTTCGGCTGCATTGATGCCTTTTAAATTTCCGCTGTATCTAAACAGTTCGGGGACAACCAGAGATAGCCCTAAACCTACAAATCCAAAACCTACTAATGCTGGCGAAGTTTCTGCACTTAATACCAGACTAAAACCCAGGGTCGCTGTAAAACATCCTGCAATCATAATAAGCCTCGACCCATATTTTGAACTGATGCTATCGCCAAAAAATCTACCTAAGGCCATCATCCCATTAAATATAGTATAGCCCATTCCCACAAGAGTTATTGCTGCAAAGGTTACCTTTTCCAGATATAGTGCACTCCAATCTACAATTGCTCCTTCTGCTGCCATTACTAAAAAACCTATGATTGACAGACCTACTAATGGCCTTAAATTTTTTAGCTTAAAATGTGTCTCACCGCCCTCTTTTACTGCTTTTAAATGCATATAATTTTTACGCATTGAAAAGTTTATGATTATCATGAGCACGATTACTCCGGCCATATGATACCAAGGTAATTTTATATAAGGTATTAGCAACGTGCCTATACCGGCGCCTAGCATTCCGCCTAAACTAAAAAAACCGTGAGATACCGACATAAAATGTACCTTATCTCTTTTTTCGATTTCGGTAACCAGCGTGTTTATAGTAACGTCCATCAAGCCCGAAAAAATACCGACTGCAAAAAGAGAGACACACAAAAGTACATAGGTAGGTGCTAAAAACGGACCTATAAAAACGATACAAAAACCACTAACGGCAACCATAATTGCTTTTCCTAATTCAAGAAATTTAATAATTCTAGGTACAAAGGGAATCGTCGCTAGAGTTCCTAACGCCATAAAGAAAACGGCAAAGCCTAATTTACCCTCACTTATTTGAAGCTTCGCTGTAATTTCAGGGATATATATCGCCCAGGTGCCAAAAATTATATTCAAAGTTGCAAACAGAAATACTGGAGTAAAGTATCTCATAGTACTAAAAACAAGGCGAAGCGCTTTCATAGCATAGTTTTATTTACAATCCCACAAAATACCAAAAATCTAAGCACCGCGTAAAAGTATTTTAATTGCTATTTTTACAGTCTATGTTAGAGAAAGAAAAAAATACGTTTAAAAACTCGTTAGCCTACGCAAAACAGGCTGATGCAGAAGATCCGTTAGCACACTTTCGGGAGAAATTTAATCTTCCAAAAGATGAAAATGGCAAAAACCTCATTTACCTCTGCGGAAACTCGTTAGGACTTCAGCCTAAAAAGGCACGCAATTATGTCGCAGAAGAGCTAGACAACTGGGCAGAAATAGCTGTAGAAGGTCATTTTAAAGCGAAAGTGCCGTGGACGGAATACCACGAAATTCTTACCAAACCTATGGCAGATATTGTAGGCGCAAAACCTGGTGAGGTGGTAATAATGAATACGCTTTCAACAAATTTACATTTGATGATGGTATCTTTCTACAGACCTACTGCTACACGTCATAAAATTTTAATTGAGAGTGACGCTTTTCCTTCAGATAGTTATGCTGTAAAATCTCAAATAAAAGAAAAAGGTTTTGACCCGGAG